>CAYUAZ010000089.1:0-8340 GCA_964442865.1 uncultured Gammaproteobacteria bacterium | reverse complement strand
GGTCTTACCGGCGTCGGGGTGGGAGATGATGGCGAAGGTGCGGCGGCGCGCGGCCTCGCGGGCGATAACAGACATTAGGCGCGATACTCAGTACAAACGATTAATTATACTGGATCGAGCCTCTCTCAACAAATCAGTACGCAGGCCGTTGAAAAACGGCCTGCGTGCAGCCCATGGAAGGGCTGCCATTTTTCAACCACGCCGCAGGTGTTTGAAAAATGGAGCACAGCGAAAATGACATTTTTCGCTGTGCGAGTTGAGAAAACCCAGGGAAGGGCTTTTTCAACAGCTTACAAGACTCCGCGCCAGGATGATCGCGTCTTCTTTGCCGTCCGGCATAGGGTAATAGGCCTTGCGCATGCCGACTTCATTGAATCCCAGGCCTCGGTAAAGCCTGATGGCGGCGAGATTCGATACCCGCACCTCGAGAAATAGGGTATCGGATTGATGTTGCCGCGCCGCCTCCAGCATGTGATCGAGCAAGTATCGGCCCAGCCCCTGGCGGCGGAACTCGGGGTCCACACAGATATTCAGTAAATGCGCCTCGCCACCTCCGGCGGACATGACTGCATACCCCACCACTTCTTCACCGTTGGCGCACACCCAACAGCAATAACCTACCCGCAGGCAATCCTGAAAGATGATCTCGGTCCAGGGATACTCGTAAGCGCGCCGCTCTATCGCCATGATGGCGGCCAGATCCGATTCCGTCATGGGCCGCAGGCTGACGGCGGATTGCTTCAGTACCGCGCTCATGTTATGCCTCGCCCTTGAACACTCGCACTGCGAGTTTGAGATCCTCCCACGCCTTGCGCTTTTCTTGCGGCGAGCGCAGCAGATAAGCCGGGTGGTAAGTCACCACCACCGGAATGTCGCTGCCCGGATAAACATGGCGCTGGCCGCGCAGCGCGCCGATTTTGGTCTCGGTTTTGAGCAGATTCTGCGCCGCGATGCGCCCCACCGCGAGTATGACCTTGGGATTGATTAACTCGATTTGACGCTTGAGATAGGGCTCGCACGCGGCGACCTCCTCAGGCAGCGGGTCGCGGTTGTTGGGGGGGCGGCTCTTAAGGATGTTAGCGATGTACACCTGTTCGCGCGCCAGCCCGATGGCCTTGAGCATGGAGTTCAGCAATTGCCCCGCGCGCCCTACGAATGGCTCGCCTTGACGGTCTTCGTCAGCGCCCGGCGCCTCGCCGATCACCAGCCACTGCGCCTGGCGATTGCCGACGCCGAACACGGCCTGGGTACGGGTCTTATGCAGTGCGCAGCGCGTGCACGTGAGCACCGCTTGCTCCAATGTAGGCCAGTTCATGCCCATAATGCCGGAAGCGACCGCAGATGATTCACGGGGCGGCTCATCAACTGAGGGCGCACGCCTCTCCCAGAGGTCTACGCCCATCGCCTGTAGGTACTGCCTACGCCGAGTCTCAATGCCGTCCATATGCTTAGCATAGCGCTAGCCTGCCGTAAAACAAAGCACAGGTTTTAAGGAAACTCTGACACATCATTAGGTTCTTAAATTTAGACAGGTAAGCCTGCCTTTATAATACACTGCGATCAGGTAACCACGATGATTCAGGACATACACAAAAAGGTCTTAAAACGGCTGGCCTATGGTTGGCTGTCGCTCTCTATCCTTATCGGTGGAGTGGTGTTCTATATCGAGATGGAAAAGGTGGACAGCCTCGTCCTCCGGCTGGCGGAAAAGGAGTCCGAGACTTTCACCGCCGAAAATCTGCGCTACTTCAATTGGCCAGACACCGCTACCAGTCCGCTCCGTGACAAGGCGGAGGAATTCCTGAAAAGCCACTTTATCATCATCGAGCTTTACGACCGCGACAAAAAAATTATCCTGGAGGCCATGGACCCCGGCAAAGAAACGATTGAAAAAGAGCTGACCCAACATGCACATCGCTTTCCGTTGAGCGACACGACGTATTACCGGAAATTTTATATCAACCAACAGCTCTTCTTGCAGGTATTGCTGCCGCTGAAAGAGAGCAGCGGAAAACTCGGCGGTTACTTTGAGGGCGTGTATCAGGTTGATGAGGAGACCCTGCAGGCTATCAAGCGCGACGTAGTTGGCTCTCTGTTGCTGGTCATCGTCGTGACGCTGGTGACTTCTATCGTGCTCTACCCCATCATCATTTCGCTCAATAAAGGGCTCATCAAGCTCTCGTCGGATCTGCTGGAGGGCAACATCCAATTGATGGAGGTGCTAGGCAGCGCCATCGCCAAACGTGACAGCGATACCAATGCGCACAATTACCGTGTCACCCTATATACCATCCGGCTTGCGGAGACGCTGCATCTGGAAAACGCGCAAATTCGCAGTCTGATCGCCGGCGCATTCCTGCACGATGTAGGGAAAATCGGCATCAGCGATACTATCTTGCTAAAACAGGGGCCGCTGAGTGACGAAGAATTCAAGCTGATGCGTAATCACGTGCTGCTCGGCATGGATATCATCCAAAAATCCAACTGGCTGCGCCAGGCCGGGGCCGTGGTGGAATTTCACCACGAGAAATTCGACGGGAGCGGTTACCTGCGCGGACTGAAGGGCGAGCAAATCCCGTTGCTGGCCAGGATATTTGCCGTAGTGGATGTGTTTGACGCCTTATCTTCCCGGCGCCCTTATAAGGAGGCGTTCGATCTTGCCGAAGTCATGCGCATCATGCACTCGAAGAGCGGAACACATTTCGATCCACACCTCTTAAACATCTTTAACGGCATCGCAGAATCCCTCTATACCGAGATTGGCCACGCCGGAGAGGAAAGGCTGACTGATCTATTAAACGGGCTGATCAGGCGCTACTTTTCGGGTCCCTCTCCATATCTGCCGTGACGTAAGGGCGTCCACATTGCGCCCCAATAGTACGCAGCGTATCATTGGCACTGACACGTACCCGCTTCAGTCCAATCCCGTCATCAAAAAATAAGATGTTTATATTCAATTAGTTAGATGACAAACCTTGGCGCGCACTGAACTTGGCATAAATTATGCTGTCTCTTGAGTACAGTGCCATGCCGTTGGGTGACTGCCCGACCGGGCATGGGATTGATGAAGTGTGGAATGTCTTTCCCCGCTCACTATTAGGGTAATGCGGCGACAGTGTTACGCTAAGCGAGTGCAAGATAGACATGTTGGGGGGTAGCCTAAAAAACTACCCCCATTTTTTTATGCTGCACACGGGCAAGACGAGTCTCGTCGAGCGGGTTCGCCAGGAAGGCGAACTCTGGACTTTCAAGCGGAGCAGGATAGCGGAAGCGACGAAAGTGCGAATGTCGCGGGCGCACGGATGCGCAGGAGCGACCCATCAGCGAGGGCTCCACTTCTAAATTAGGATTGATCTCGCTCAACTTGGGCTTTATTGCAGTTTAGACGCGCCAATAACTCCACTAGCCTGACAGGTTTCGCCTGAAGTGTATTTCAGGTTTAAGTTACTCATGACAAAAGCATCGTCCAGCAGTAGTATCTCCTTAGAGGACCACGTACCTCCAATCCCGCCTGTGCAGGAGAATAGTCCTGAGGCCGAAATTCTCGAACCGTTTTGTATATAGGTTCCTGCATAGCTGCAGACACCGCCTCCTACAATGGCCTCCTGGATGTTCAGGCTATTGTTGTTGGTAGTGATCCCATACGCTGCGCTGTAGAAGATCTGGCCATTATTAGCAGAGTTCGTACAACCGCTGAAGTTATTCGTAACACCCCCCAAGTAAGTACCTGCTGGGTTAAGCGGAGCAAACGTAAAGCGCGTGAGCGTGAGGGTGCCGCTGACGCCGTTCACGGTATATTGCAGTGTGGCGTTGTTGGCGTCGCTGAAGGTCAGGGTGGCCGACCCTACTACCGTGCGTACCACTAGATCAGGATTAAAGGGGGTGCCGAGCGCGGGGCCGACAGTGCGAATGAGATCGCCGGTGACTTTATTATTAAGCAACGGGCCCGCCAGGATGAGAAACATGCCCGCGCCGGTTTGATCGTAGGTGAACCAACTGGCAAACAGGGTGTTGCCCTGCTGGCCGATATTCACGCCTTGTCCCGACTGCGCAGAGTTCCACCACCAGTCTTGATAGTTAGTAGCCGCCCACAAGGGGCCGACTGTTAAACCCATTAAAACGGCCAGAATAAAACTGCGGAGTGTTGGCATGGTACTCTCCCTTTTACTAAAGAGAATTGGTGGGCCGTGTAGGGGTCGAACCTACGACCTACTGATTAAGAGTCAGCTGCTCTACCAACTGAGCTAACGGCCCATGACAAATTTTTTTACTGCCATCCCTGGCGAAACTTCAGTACTTTTCCTGAATCCCAGCCAACACATCCTGTGCTGTCGTTCGCGGCTCCTAAACCCGCCGCTCACCCAACTGAGCTAACGGCCCATGCAAACTTTTACTAAACTGGGGTGAGCGATGGGGATCGAACCCACGACAACCGGAATCACAATCCGGGGCTCTACCAACTGAGCTACGCCCACCATCAACCAGTTCAAACGGGTATTATACCGGGACTCAAAGCGGGAGTCTCTAGTTTCAATGTGGCGCGCCCGGCAGGACTCGAACCTGCTACCCCCGGCTTAGAAGGCCGGTGCTCTATCCGGATGAGCTACGGGCGCCGATCATATAAAGTGCGCGCAAGCGCCTCGGCTCGCCCTCTTCTCCCTCCGGGAGAAGGGATGGGGATGAGGGATGGTCGGGGTAGAGGGATTCGAACCCCCGACACCCTGCTCCCAAAGCAGGTGCGCTACCAGGCTGCGCTATACCCCGAGTATTGTTCTGTTCAGACCCTTACCTGATCGGCCATTCGAAACCGCGCTGGTTATAGAGGGTTAACGGGTAATTTTAACAGAAGCCCGTGCGGCCTGTCCCTACAATCGCAATCTAAACCCTTGGTGAAATGGCCTAGGCATGCGATGATTAGCCTCACAAATCCATCATAATCAACATCTCCCATGAGCGCCCAGATCATTGACGGCAAGGCCATTGCCGCAGGGTTACGCCTTAAACTCAAACAACGCATCGGCGAACGGCTTAGCGCAGGGTGGCGTGCCCCAGGGCTCGCGGTGATTCTAGTGGGGAATAGCCCCGCCTCCGAGGTCTACGTGTCGAGCAAACGCAAGGCCTGCGCCGAGGTTGGGATAATTTCCCTGGCCCACGACCTTCCCGGCGATGTCTCTCAGGAACGCCTGCTCGCGCTGATTGATGATCTGAATCGCAACGCCGCCGTGGACGGCATCCTGGTGCAGCTTCCCCTGCCCGCGCACATTGACACCGAGACGGTAATCGAGCGGATTTTGCCCGACAAAGATGTGGACGGGTTTCATCCTTACAATATCGGGCGGTTGGCGCTGCGGCTGCCTTTGTTGCGGCCGTGTACACCGTATGGTGTGATAACACTGCTGGAAAGCACCGGCGCGCCGATCAAGGGCAAGCATGCCGTCGTCGTCGGTGCATCGAATATCGTGGGCCGGCCGATGGCCTTGGAGTTGCTGCTTGCCGGCTGCACGGTGACTATTTGTCACCGCTTCACCGCCGACCTGTCCTCGCACGTCGCCAATGCCGACATCCTGGTCTCCGCCGCCGGCAAACCGGGGCTCATCAAGGGCGCATGGATAAAACCGGGGAGCATTGTCATGGATGTCGGTATCACCCGCGCTGCAACGGGCGCACTGACCGGCGATGTCGAATTCGACCAAGCCCGGCAACGCGCCGCCTGGATCACGCCCGTACCGGGCGGCGTAGGGCCGATGACCGTGGCGACGTTGTTGCAAAACACACTTTACGCGGCCGAGCAATTTCACAACGATAGCAACCCGACTCAAGCACCTCCATCCTAGCCCTCAAACGATCACCTTCATTCCGTTTGCGCCAGCATCTTTGACAACGGCTTCTCTCCCCACCGGTGAAACATCACCGGGGTCAGCAGGGTATCGAGCAGCGTGGAGCTGATGAGCCCGCCAAAGATCACCACGGCGACCGGATACAGAATTTCCTTGCCCGGTTCACCGCCCGCGAGCATCAGCGGGATCAGCGCGAAGGCGGCGACCAGCGCGGTCATCAGCACCGGCGTCAGGCGTTCGAGTGAGCCGCGCACGATCATCTTTTCGCCGAACGCCTCGCCTTCCTGTTTTACCAAATGGATATAGTGGCTGATCTTCAGGATGCCGTTGCGGGTGCTGATCCCGGCGAGCGTAATGAAACCCACCAGGCTGGCGACGGAAAGCGAAACGCCGGTGAGCCACATGGCGATCACGCTGCCGACCAGGGCGAGCGGGATACAGGTCATCACCATCAGCGCCAGTGCCACGGATTGATAGAGGCTGTATAACACAAGAAAAATAAGCGCGAGTGAAATCAGCGACAGTATGCCTATCAAGCGCGTGGATTCCTCCTGTGCCTGGAACTGGCCTTCCAGACTGGTGGAGTAAGCTTCCGGCAGCGGGGTCTTGGCCAATTCCGTGCGCAACGCGGCGATGATTTGGGCCATGTCCGTGCCGTCGCTGTTGCCGAGCAGCACGATGCGGCGGCGGCTGTTGTCGCGGCTGATCTGATTCGGGCCGTCGCTGTCGCTGATCTCGGCGATGAGCTTGAGCGGGATGCGTCCGCTGGGTGTCTCGACCAGCAGATTCGATAGACCCTCCGCGGTGCGGTCGCTGTCGGCGACCCGCAGTACGACATCAAAGCGGCGGTTTTTTTCAATCACCTCCGCAACGTCCTTGCCGTTGATGAGCGTCTCCAGAGCGGTATTGATCGCTGCGGGGGTGACGCCATATTGCGTCGCCCTGGCGTAATCCACGGTGACCTTGAGTTGCGGAATGCGCACCTGTTTTTCGATTTGTAAATCCACCAATCCAGGAATCCTCGCCAGGCGTTCCTGTAGATCGGTAGCGAGCGAACGCAAGGTATCGAGATCGTCGCCGTAGATTTTGAGCGCGATCTGGGCGCGCACACCGGACAAGAGATGATCGAGGCGATGCGAGATGGGTTGCCCCACATTAGTTACTGCGGGGAGGGCGGCGAGCCGGTTGCGGATGTCCTGGATAATCTGTTCCCGGCTGCGCACCGAGCGTTTAATATCCACGTCTACCTCCGATGAATGCACGCCCTCGGCGTGTTCATCCAGCTCTGCGCGCCCGGTGCGGCGGCCGACCTGCGTGACCTCCGGCACCTGCATGATGAGTTTCTCCGCCAGCACGCCTATCTGATTGGATTGTTCCAATGAAGTGCCCGGATTCATCAGCAGGCTGATAGTAAAGGTGCCTTCGTTAAACGCCGGCAGGAAGGCGCGCGGAAAATACGGCACCAACGCAGCCGCGACGACAACCGCCGCTAGGGCCGTCCCCAGCAACAGCTTACTGTGTGCGAACGACCAGTGAAGCAGACGAGTATCCCAGCGTTTGAGCGCGCGCATGACCAGGCTGTCGCCGTGACCTAGCGCCTTCATTTTTGGCAACAGGTAATAGCACAGCACCGGCGTGAGCGTCACCGAAACCAACATGCTTGCAAGAATAGAAACAATATAAGCGATGCCCAACGGGGCGAGCAGCCGCCCCTCGATACCCGATAAGGCAAACAAGGGCACAAACACCAGCACGATGATAAGCGTGGCGTAGACAATGGCCGAGCGCACCTCCAGGGTCGCGGAGCAGATCACCTGCGTGATGCTCCGCTCACCGGCGACATTGAGCTTGAGGCGGCGCAGCACGTTTTCCACGCCGACCACGGCATCGTCCACCAGCGCGCCGATGGCGATGGCGAGACCGCCCAAGGTCATGGTGTTGATGGAAAGATTGAAATACTTGAATACCAATGCGGTGATTAAAATGGAGAGCGGGATCGCGGTGAGGCTGATGAAAGTGGTACGAAAGTTGAGCAAAAACAGAAACAGCACCACGGCTACCATGAGTGCGCCGTCACGCAGCGCCTCTTGCACATTGGCGATGGAGCTTTCTATAAAGTCGGCCTGCTTGAACAGGATATTGTTCACGCTGATGCCGCCGGGCAGCGACTTCCCCAACTCGGCGAGCGCGGTCTCAATCTCGCGCGTGAGTTTGACACTGTCCGCGCCCGGCTGTTTCTGCACCGAGAGAATGACCGCCGGCTTGCCATTGAAGCTGGCGTCGCCGCGTTTTAGTTTGGCTGCGAACTGTACGGTGGCCACCTGCTTGAGAAGAATAGGCTGATTATTGCGATAATCCACCACCAGATTCTGCAAGTCTTCGATGCGCGTGGTGCGGCCGATGTTGCGGATCAGATATTCCGCCGCGCCCTGCTGCAAAAATCCTCCACTGGTATTCACCGCGAAGTCGCGCAGTGCAACCTCCAGTTTTTCAAGACTCACAT
>CAYUAZ010000088.1:0-8360 GCA_964442865.1 uncultured Gammaproteobacteria bacterium | reverse complement strand
CATTGAAATCGGTGCGCGAGGCGACGTTGCCGTTGGCGTCGTAGCTGGTGGCGGCACTGGCGTTGGCGCCGCACGAGGTGCAGGCGGGACCGACGATGGCGGTGTTCTTCACCACGCCGAGAATCGTTTGAAAGCGGTAGGTGCGCACCGCACCCAGGGGGTCGGTGACGATAGTGTTTATCCCGTAGTTGAGGGTGTACTTCTCCACCCCGCCGGCGTGCTCGGAGGAAATCGCCCGGCCTTGGGCATCGTAGGCATAGGTGGCAAAGCGCGCGCCGTTTTCATCTATGATGCCGGTCAAGGCGTGCGGGAAGGTGGTGTTTTCATAGAGATAAGTGCGCGACTTGCCGTCGGGATAAGTGATGGAGATGAGGTTGTTGTTGGCGTCATAGGTGTAGGTATAAACCTTGCCGGCGGGGTCGGTTAGGGTGCTGATGCGGTTGGAGGCATCGTAGGTGAAGGTAAGCGTGCGGCCAAACGGATCGGCCACTGAAGCAAGGCGGCCGGAGGCGTCATACGACAACGTCTGCGTCAGCCCGGCGCGGTTGGTGATGGAGAGCAGCTTGCCGGTGGTGTTGTAGAGTTCGACTTCGTCGTCGGCGTTGGTGTAGCGCCAACCGGTGGGGGTGCGCTCTAACCGGTCGTGAATATCTGAAGTATTTATCCAAAGACCATCGGTTAGATTGAAGTAATATGTATTTCCATCCGGACGTTTTACATACGCGGTTGATAATTGCTCCCATTCATATAAGTTTATACTTCGTTCATATGTATTTGACCAATTCGCGCCGAATGATCCTACAGACGTGTTATTGCTGCGATAACGATAATGTCGCTCAAAAACTACTGCATAAAGATTGTTTGTCCTATAATCATTTTCTTTTTGATATTTATTTCCAGTACCTACGTAAATCGGATTACCCACCTGTGCTTCACAACTGTCAGCTGGGTAAGCAAGTTTGCAATGTATAAAACCGCTTGCATCTTGAGCAGCGTAGTAAGAGCCAGGACATTGGAAATCTGGCAAAGTATGGTTCCCGCCTACAAGTAGGTCACCTATCACGCGATACAAGCGGCAACCTTCCCAATACTTAGTTCCACTAGGCCCAGTTGGCACTCCGTAGTACTCTGCTCCGTAGATAAAGCTGGTTCCTTCAACGCAGGCGGCTCCATGAGAGGGGTACTCGTTTCGCCAACCCCCCGCCCTCGCCAATAATTGCCCCAACACCCCATCCCCCCAGTGGAAGTTGTATACTACTTTTGGGGCTATGTCCGTTGAAGCTGCGTGTACATTCGTAGCAGAGCTAATAGCTATAGCTGTGGCAAATAAATAAATGTAGGTTCGACGACGCCCTATACTTAATTGGGGGGGGGGGGGTACTGAAGACTGCGCGCCCAGTGCACGCTAAGATTTTTATAAACTTCTCGCCCAAAACCGATAGAGTGCGTGAGCCCATCGTGTTTCTCCCTGCTGCGGTGTTTTTAGTAGTGTGCGCCGCGCGCACGATTAAAATCTTTTTTGCCCATTGGTGGTGGTACAGTTGGGCGCGTCGCTTCTGCCGTGACCTGCTGGCTGCGTTTCACGGCCCCCCTCACCCTCACCCTACCCTCTCCCAGTGGGAGAGGTTATCAGTATGGAGCCTCTCCCAGGGGGATAAAACTAAAGGCGAATGAATTCACCCCTACATGTAAAACGGTGCTTCTCCCTGGCGGCTACTCTCGCCAAGATGGTTTTGAATGTCAAGGGAGATTTTTCGAGTGGGTCGGCCAGCTTGTTGAGAAGTAGGTTAAAGTGAGGGCGCTAAGTAGTTGATGGATATTGGCGGTTAGCGCAATGGCGGCGGGGGTTCGGAGAAGATGAATTTTTTATGAAGGGCAGCTAAATGGGTGACAGGTCTGCCGGCGTCAGTCGAACGGGTGCCGTAACACTATAGTCTGTGCCCGATCCGGGCCGGTGGAGACGATGTCTATGGGGGTCTCGGCGATGGCTTCGATGCGCTTGAGGTAGGCGCGCGCGTTTTGCGGCAGGGCGTCATAATCGGTGATGCCGACGGTGGATTGTTGCCAGCCCGGCATTTCGATATAGATCGGTTCGCAATCGGAGTAGGCCTCCGCACCCACCGGCGGGGTCATGCGCTCCACTCCGCCGCAGCGGTAACCGACGCACAGGCTGATGGATTCCAGCCCGTCCAGGACATCCAGCTTGGTGATGCACAGTCCCGACACCCCGTTGATCTGATTGGAGCGGCGCAATGCGACGGCGTCGAACCAGCCGCAGCGGCGCGCCCGTCCCGTAGTTGAGCCGAATTCGTTGCCGCGTGTGGACAGATGCGCGCCCATCTCATCGAACAACTCGGTGGGGAACGGGCCGGAACCGACGCGCGTGGTATAGGCCTTGGTGATGCCCAACACATAATCTATCCGGGTCGGCCCGACGCCGCTGCCGGTGCACGCGCCGCCCGCCGTGGTGTTGGAGGACGTGACATAGGGATAGGTGCCGTGATCCACATCGAGCAATGCACCTTGGGCACCTTCGAACAACACGCCGTCGCCTTGCTTGGCGTGCTGACGCAACAACTCAGGAATGTCCGCCACCATCGGCGCGATAAGCTCTTGCAGGCTTAGCGCCTCGTCGAGCACCTGATTGAAAACGACGGGCTCGGTGCGATAATAATTTTGCAGCACGAAGTTGTGATAGTCGAGCACCTCGCCAAGCTTGGCGGCGAAGCGTTCGCGGTGAAACAGATCACCGAGGCGCAGCGCGCGGCGCGCAATTTTGTCTTCGTAGGCCGGCCCGATGCCGCGCCCGGTGGTGCCGATCGCGGCCTTGCCGCGCGCCAGTTCGCGCGCGCGATCGAGCGCGACATGATACGACAGGATCAACGGACAGGCCTCGCTGATCTTGAGACGGTCGCGCGCCGGGATGCCTTTTCTTTCCAGCATCTCGATCTCTTCGAGCAGGGCCTGGGGCGACAACACCACGCCGTTGCCGATCAAGCAAGACACGCCGTCGCGCAGGATGCCCGAGGGGATGAGGTGCAGCACCGTTTTTTCGCCTTCGATGACCAGCGTGTGGCCGGCGTTGTGACCGCCCTGGAAACGCACAACCGCCACGGCGCGATCGGTGAGCAGGTCCACCACCTTACCCTTACCCTCGTCACCCCATTGGGTGCCGATGACTACTACATTTTTACCCACTCTTTACGTCCTCTGTCTCGACGACCGTCCACTCACCCTTCCGTTGTTCCAGTCTGCGGTCGCAGCCAAGCTCTGCAGCGTCTCCCTTTTGGCCCGGCAGCGCCCAGATGACGCGCTCGCCCTCCTCGCGTAATTCCCTGACCGTGTTACGCAGAGCGGCATCATCGCCCCAGGGCGCCAGGATGCCGCTTACGTGCGCGACCGCCGGGCCGGGGCTCAGCGCGATCAGCGTCTTGAGATCGGCGCTGAATCCGGTGGCCGGGCGCGACTGGCCGTAAAGGCGTCCGACATCGTAGCGTCCGCCCTGCGCGATGGCCTGGCCGTGACCGGGCACAAAGGCGGCGAATACCACGCCGGTGTGATAGTGATAGCCGCGCAATTCGCCGAGATCGAAGTGCAAGGGCGTCTCCGGCAGATAGCGGCCGGCGGCCTGTGCGATCGCCTGCAATTCCGCCAGGGCGCGCTTGACCTCTGCCCCCGCACCGTGCAGCACTTTCTCGGCTGCGGCGAGGACTTCTACGCCACCGTTCAATTCGGCGAGACCGAGCAGGCGCTGCCGTTGTTCGGCCGTAACCTTTAACTCCGCCAACAGACTTTGCATCTCCGGCGCCGCCTTGCGCTGCAGCGCATCGAACAAGCTGGCTTCGTGTGCGGCGTCGAGCCCGGCCTCGTGCGCCAGGCCGCGAAAGATACCGACGTGACCGAGATCGAGATGCGCGTCGCCGACACCGGTGAGGCTCAACACCTCCTGCATCAGACACAGAATCTCGATATCGCTCTCGATGCCGGCATGGCCATACAATTCCGCGCCCACCTGCAAGGGATTGCGCGAGCGGGCGTAGCCATCGGGCCGCGTGTGCAACACCGTGCCGAGATAGCATAAGCGCACCGGCGCGTTGCGTTTGAGGTGATGCGCATCAATGCGTGCGACTTGGGGGGTCATGTCGGCGCGCACACCCATGAGGCGGCCGGTGAGCTGGTCGGTGAGCTTGAAGGTTTGCAGATCGAGGTCGCGGCTCATGCCGCCCTGCAGCGATTCCAGATATTCCACCAGCGGCGGGATGACCAGCTCGTAGCCCCAGCCATGAAATAAATCGAGCAGATCGCGGCGCAACCACTCCAGGCGCTCGGCCTGCGGCGGCAGTACATCTTCGATGCCCTCGGGCAACAGCCAGTGATCTTTATCGGCCATGGGATTGATGAAGAGTGTAAAGTGAAAAATTAAAAGTTAAAAGTGACGACATCCGCTGGGCATATTCACTTTTCATTTTTCAATATTAATTTTTCATTACATACAGCAGCGCCACACCAAGCACCATACTTATGAGTCCGCCGATGCGCAGAGTGCGGTCGTCCATTTGATTGATCAGCGCCAGGGATCTACGAAAAGCCGCCGGATTCAGAAAGGGCAGCACGCCTTCCAGCACCAGGATGAGCGCGACGGCGATAAGCAGTGCATCCCACACCGGCGGGATCAGGGTTTGGGAGTCGCTTCAGGACTCTTAAAATACTTAAAGAACTCCGAACCGGGGTCTAACACCAGCATGTCGTTTTTGTCCCGGAAGATGTTCTTGTAAGCATTCAGACTGCGGTACAAGGAATAAAACTCCGCGTTGCTGCCGAAGGCTTGGGCATAGATGTCCGCAGCGCGCGCATCACCCTCACCGCGAACACGCTCGGCCTCACGATAGGCCTCGGCAACGATCACGGTGCGCTGCCGGTCGGCGTCGGCCTTGATACGCTCCGCCGCCTCCGCACCGCGGGCGCGGAAATCACGCGCGGCGCGCGCGCGCTCGGTGCGCATGCGATCATACACCGAGCCGCTCACTTCCTTGGGCAAGTCTACGCGGCGCAGACGCACATCCACCACTTCAATACCGAATTCCTTGGCTTGTTCAGTCGCTTCTATTTTCACGCTGTCAATGATCTCTGCACGGTCACCGGACACCACACTTTGTAAAGTACGCTTGGCAAACTCGTCGCGCAGACCCTTTTTGATAATCTGAAAAAGATTGCCGCCCGCACGCGCTTGATCGCCACCGGTGGCCCTGTAGTAACGCGCCACATCCACGATGCGCCATTTAACAAAGGAATCCACCAGCACGCTCTTCTTTTCCACCGTGAGATATTCTTCGGGCTCGGCATCCAGGGTCTGGATGCGCGCGTCGAATTTGCGCACGTTGTTCAAAATCGGCACCATGACGTACAGACCCGGCTTGAAATCGGTACGCACCACTTCGCCCAGGCGGAACAGGAGGGCGCGCTCGCGTTGATTCACGGTGAACAGCGAGGCATAGGCCAGCACCAATACCGCCAGGCCCACAACCAGGAGCAGTGTCTTCTTGTCCACCATCAGCGTTCCCCTCTGTCGCGGCTGCGCTCGCGCGCATCGCTGTTGGGGCCTGCGTTATCCTGAGCTTCCCGTGTCTGGGGCGCGAGCGAGCCGGGCGGGGGCGCCATGCGCTCCAGCGCCTTGTCGGACGGTAAGGCCGCAGCACCACTCATGCGGTCAAGAGGAAGATAGAGCAGATTATTTCCACCCTTCACATCCACCATCACCTTGCCTACGTTGGACAATACCGACTCTATGGCATCCAGGTATAAGCGCTCACGGGTGACCCCTGGCGCCTTGCTGTATTCGGCGAGTACCTGTGTAAAGCGGCTCGCCTCGCCTTCGGCCTGCGCGATCACCTTGGCCTTGTAGGCTTCGGCTTCCTGTTGCTGACGAGCCGCCGCGCCACGCGCCACCGGCACGATGCCGTTGGCATAGGTCTGTGCTTCATTAATCACGCGCTGCTCGTCTTCCCGCGAGCGGTTCACATCCAGAAATGCGTCGCGCACCTCCACCGGGGCGTTGGCGGCCTGCATGTTGACGCTGGTCAGTTGCAACCCGGTGCCATAGCTGTCCAGGGTCTCTTGAATCAGTTTTTCCAATTGTGGTTCAATTTCCTTACGGCCTTCGGTGATAATCAAATCCATCTTGGTCTTGCCGACGATCTCGCGCACCGCGCTCTCGGTAACTTGAGTGAGGGTCGCATCCGGGTCGCTGACGTTAAAGAGGTAGGCGGGCGCATCCTTGATTTTGTATTGCACCGCGAGCTTGATATCAACGATATTTTCATCCTTGGTGAGAATCAGCGAACCGGCGGCAGCGGCGGCGGCGGCGCCGATCTCGGCGCGGCCGATTTGATCCACGTTCACCACCTCCCGCGTCTCAATCGGGTAAGGCCAGTGCCAGTGAGGACCGGGCAAGGTCGTCACAGTGTATCTACCGAAGCGCAGTTCCACCCCGCGTTCCGCAGGATCAATAATATATATCCCCGAGGCCACCCATATGACGATAGCTAGCAGCGCCAAGCCGCCGAGACCGGACGCACTGGGCATCCCGCTGCCGTTTCCCCGTTTCCCGCCGAACAGGGCGCCGAACCGCTCACGCAGTTTGCGGGCGACCTCGTCCAGATCGGGGGGGCCTTCGCCATTGGGTTTGCGCGGACCCCACGGGTCTTTGCCGCCGCCGGCGCCGCTGGGTTCATTCCAAGCCATCGTTTACTCCAATCAAATTCATACCGTACATTCTAGGGGTCTCTGGGCTTGGCCGCAACAAAATCTCTGTCGCCCTTGAGCTAATGTCGAAACGTAGCATAGTCTTGCTTGCCGACTTATGAGTCCCTCAGGTGAGTGATGGGGCGAAATGTTCGTCAAGTCCCGCTTCACTACGCAGGCTTTCGAGAGTCGCGGTGGGGATCTCGACATCCATAACCCAATCTCCGTCCCGTTCCAGATGCTCGGCCCGCACTGCGCCCAGCTTGAACAATCGGGCTCTCAGCCGTCCCGCGCTGGGCGGCAGACGCAGGCGCTGCCGCAGCGGGCCTTGAAACGGCGTCTCGCCATCCTGGCGCTGCACCACGGCCTCCGCCAGGGCCTGCTGCAAGAGTTCCAGACCTGCGCCCGTGGCCGCAGAGAGCCAAACCCGCCTGATACGGCCCTGCTCATCGCGCTCCAGCCGCGGTCCGGCGTCAGGCAACAGATCAATCTTGTTGTAGATCTCCAACTGCGGCACATCTTCCGCGCCGATTTCTTTGAGTACGCCGTTTACCTGCCCGGCGCAGACCTGATGGTCGTCGGCGTGGGCGTCTATCACATGCAGCAGCAGATCGGCGTCGCGCGTCTCTTGCAGGGTGGCATGAAACGCCGCGACCAGATCATGCGGCAGGTTGCGGATGAAGCCGACGGTGTCGGTGACGATAAGCGGTTGGCCGTTGTTCAGCTCCAGGCGGCGCACGGTGGGGTCAAGCGTGGCGAACAACAGGTTGGCCGCATAGACGCCGGCGCCGGTGAGACGATTAAACAAGGTGGACTTGCCGGTGTTGGTATAGCCGACCAGCGATGCGGTAAACAGCTCGGCCTTGCGCCGCGCGCGCCGGCCGGTTTCGCGCTGGCTGCGCACCTTCACGAGGCGCTTGTTGAGCTGTTTGATGCGCGCGCCGATCAGGCGGCGGTCGGTTTCGAGCTGGGTCTCACCCGGTCCGCGTAGACCTATACCGCCCTTTTGCCGTTCCAGGTGGGTCCAACCCCGCACCAGGCGGGTGGAGAGATGCCGCAACTGCGCCAGCTCGACCTGTAGTTTGCCCTCATAGCTGCTGGCGCGCTGCGCGAAGATGTCCAGAATCAGGCCGGTGCGATCCACCACCCGGCATTGCAATAACTTCTCGAGATTACGTTCCTGGGCGGGGGACAAGGTATGGTTGAACAGCACGACCTCGGCCTGTTCGCGTTCTACGCAGACGCGGATTTCCTCGGCCTTGCCGCTGCCTACAAAGTATTTGGGATCGGGGCTGCTGCGGGTACCGGTGATCGTGGCGACCGGACGGCCGGCGGCGGCCAGCGCAAGTTCGTGCAATTCCGCCAGTTCGCCAGGCGCGTCACTGACGGCATGCCGGGAGCGATCTCCGTTCAGGTTGAGGTGAACCAGGACCGCACGTTCCCCGCGCTTGGGGCGCTCAAACAATCAGCTACCCCCGCGCGTGACGCGACAATACTTAGGCGTTGCCCGGCGCAGACTCCACCTCATCCTCTTCCATGCCCGGCAGCTTGATGTTGCGGGCGGGGACCACGGTGGAAATGGCATGCTTGTAGACCATTTGACTGACCGTGTTTTTCAG
>CAYUAZ010000087.1:0-8460 GCA_964442865.1 uncultured Gammaproteobacteria bacterium | reverse complement strand
GCTGGAGTCGCCGTAGCGGCCTATCAGGCCTACGCAATTGAAGGGTTGTGCCATTTTTCCTGTCCGTTTTTGCTATTCAAGTTAGCACATAGCCCGCTTTGTAGCTATATCTTATTTGATGGGGTGAGCCATGGAACGCCCGGTTATTGACAGCCAGAGAGGGGGTTGCTAATTTCGTTTAGCACCAGCGCTCTGAGACTGCTAAAATAGACCAGGTACTTATCGTGGCGACTCAACATATCATCAGTGAACGCGCCCAACTCCTTTTGAAGGCGTTGGTCGGGCGTTATATACGCGAGGGGCAACCCATCAGCTCGCGCGCGCTGGCGCGCGACACCGGCATGGACATCAGCGCCGCGACCATACGCAATGTGCTGGCCGACCTGGAGGATCTCAACCTGATTACCTCGCCGCACGTCTCGGCGGGGCGTATCCCCACGGTGCAGGGTTACCGCTTGTTTGTGGACAGCCTGATTACGATCCAGACTCTGGGTCAGGGCGAGGTGGAGACCTTCAAGCAACAGCTCGACCCGAACAAGGACACCCAGGGCCTGCTGGAGACCGCGTCGAGCTTGCTGTCGGAGGTCACCCAGCTTGCCAGCGTGGTGATGTTGCCGCGCCGCGAGCATGTGACGCTGCGCCAGGTCGAGTTTCTGCCCTTGTCGGAGCAACGGGTGCTGGTTATCCTGGTGACCAATGAGCGTGACGTGCAGAACCGCATCATTCAGACCGAGCGCCAATACAGCCCGAACGAGCTGCAGCAGGTGGCCAACTATCTGAATGCGGGCTTTGCCGGTCAGGACATCTACGGCGTGCGCGAGAACCTGCTGAAGGATCTGCATGAGACCCGCGAGCACATCAACCAGTTGATGCTGATGGCGGTGGAAATGACCGAAAAGGGCTTTCCCAGTGTCCCCCAGGCGGGCGAGTGTCTGGTGGGTGGTCAGGCGAATTTGTTGAATCTGCCGGAGATGTCGAGTGTGGACAAACTGCGGCAGTTGTTCGAGGCCTTCAATCACCGCCGCGACATATTGCATCTACTGGATCAGTGCATCAACGCCCGCGGCGTGCAGATTTTTATCGGCGCGGAGTCGGGTCACGAATCCTTGCAAGAGTATAGTGTGGTCACCTCGGCCTACGAGGCGGATGGTAAAGTAGTCGGGGTGCTGGGCGTGGTGGGGCCGACGCGCATGGTCTATGAGCGCATTATTCCTGTGGTGGATACTACCGCCAAGTTGCTGAGCGCGGCCTTGAATTTGGCTTGAGCGGGCCTTACATCAGTTTTTACTAAAAACTCAACGCCAAGGCGCAAAGACGCCAAGATTTTTTAATGTTTTTATGGGTTTTCTTTGCGTCTTTGCGCCTTGGCGTTGAGTAGTAAAGTTATTGGAGAGCGGTTATGGAGATAGAAGTGAATTCAACCGAACCCCAAGGGCAGGCTATACCACCCGAGGCGTCCGCAGGGCAGGGCCCCGAGGACGTGCACCTGTTGTTGCAGGACGCCCGTAACAAGGCCGACGAGCACTGGAACCAACTGCTCAGGGCCAAGGCGGACCTGGACAACCTGCGCCGCCGCGCCGAGCGCGACGTGGAGCATGCCCATCGCTACGGTCTGGAAAGGCTCGTGCAGGAGCTGCTGCCGGTCAAAGACAGCCTGGAGCTGGGTTTAAGCGCCAGTCAAGGCGCGGAAGGGGAGGCGGTAAAAGGCTTGCGCGAGGGCACGGAGCTGACCCGCAAGATGCTGCAAAACGCCCTGGAGAAGTTTGGCGTCAAGGAGCTCAACCCGCAGGGCGAACGCTTTAATCCGGAATTGCACCAGGCCATGTCGGTACAGGAGCGGGCCGATGTCGAGCCGAGTACCGTGCTGCTGGTCTGCCAAAAGGGCTATCTGCTCCACGACCGTTTGATCCGCCCGGCGATGGTCATTGTTTCCAAGGCGCCGGAGCCCACGGCTAAAGACTCTGGGCAGGCTTGAAATTGCCTCGCCCGCCTCAATATACATCTTAAGTACCTGACACAGCGGGCCTTAGGCCCTTTACCCGAACAACCGGAGATAGCAATATGGCAAAGATAATAGGCATAGATTTAGGCACCACCAACTCCTGTGTGGCAGTGATGGAGGGCGGCAAGCCGCGCGTCATCGAAAACAGCGAAGGCGACCGCACCACGCCCTCCGTCGTCGCCTACACCAACGATAATGAAATTCTGGTCGGACAAAGCGCCAAGCGCCAGGCCGTCACCAACCCCAAGAATACCCTGTTCGCCGTCAAGCGCCTGATCGGCCGTAAATTCCGCGACGACATCGTGCAGCGCGACATCAAGATGGTGCCTTACAAGATCGTCGGCGCCGACAACGGCGATGCCTGGGTGGAGGTCAACGGTAAAAAGATCGCGCCGCCGGAGATTTCCGCGCGCGTGCTGATGAAGATGAAGAAGACCGCCGAAGATTATCTGGGCGAACCGGTCACCGAGGCGGTGATCACCGTGCCCGCCTATTTCAACGACTCGCAGCGTCAGGCCACCAAAGACGCCGGGCGCATCGCCGGCCTGGAGGTCAAGCGCATCATCAATGAGCCGACCGCCGCAGCGCTGGCCTACGGCATGGATAAAAAGCGTGGCGACACCAAGATCGCCGTTTACGATCTCGGCGGCGGCACCTTTGATATTTCGATTATTGAAATCGCCGAAGTGGACGGCGAGCACCAGTTCGAGGTGTTGTCCACCAACGGCGATACCTTCCTCGGCGGTGAGGATTTCGATCTGCGTCTGATTGATTACCTGGCCGACGAGTTCAAGAAAGACGCCGGGATAGACGTGCACAAGGACCCGCTGGCGCTGCAACGCCTCAAGGACGCCGCCGAGAAGGCCAAGATCGAATTGTCTTCCAGCCAGCAGACCGAAGTGAATCTGCCGTATATCACGGCGGATGCAAGCGGCCCCAAGCACCTTAACATCAAGGTGACGCGCGCGAAACTCGAAGCCTTGGTCGAGGAACTGATCCAGCGCACTATCGAGCCGTGCAAGATCGCCCTCAAGGACGCCGGCCTTACCACCGAGCAGATTGATGACGTGATTATGGTCGGCGGCCAGACCCGCATGCCCAAGGTGCAGGAGACGGTAAAGAATTTATTCGGCAAGGAGCCGCGCAAGGACGTCAACCCCGACGAGGCGGTGGCGATCGGCGCCGCGATTCAGGCCGGGGTGCTGGCCGGCGAGGTCAAGGACGTGCTGCTGCTCGATGTCACCCCGCTGTCGCTGGGTATCGAGACCATGGGCGGCGTGATGACCAAGCTGATCGAAAAAAACACCACCATCCCGACCAAGGCGGCGCAGGTGTTCTCCACCGCCGATGACAACCAGACCGCAGTGACCGTGCACGTGCTGCAAGGCGAACGTGAAATCGCTGCCGCCAACAAATCGCTGGGCCGCTTCGATCTGGCCGACATCCCGCCCGCGTCGCGCGGTGTGCCGCAGATCGAGGTGTCGTTTGATATAGACGCCAACGGTATCTTGAATGTGTCCGCCAAGAACAAGGCCACCGGCAAGCAGCAGTCCATCGTTATCAAGGCCTCCAGCGGCCTGTCCGAGGACGAAGTGCAACGTATGGTCAAGGACGCCGAGGCGCACGCCGAGGAAGACCGCAAGTTCCATACCCTGGTGACGGCGCGCAATCAAGCCGACGCCATGATCCATGCCACCACCAAATCCATGACCGAGCTGGGCGACAAACTGGAGGCCGGCGAAAAGGAACACATCGAATCCGCCATCAAGGCCCTGCAAGAGGCGATGAAGGGCGATGACACAGCGGCCATCGAGGCCAAGACACGCGAGCTGACCGAAGCCTCCGGAAAAATGGCCGAACGGCTCTATGCGCAACAGCCTCAAGCGGACGCCGAGACGGCGGGTGCTACCAGCCAGGATGCAGGCGCGAACCCCGACAACGGCAATGTTGTGGATGCAGAGTTTGAAGAAGTGAAGGACAATAAAAAATAGTGTAGGGCCGAATTCATCCGGCCTGTTTTAATTAAGACAGGGTAGGGCCGAATTCATTCGGCCTGCACAGGCGCGGGGGTGACCTTGCGCCTGTAGCTTTTTACACAAGCAGGAAATTCACGCAATGGCGAAACGGGATTTTTACGAAGTGCTGGGCGTCGCGCGCAACTCAAGCGAAGACGACCTCAAGAAGGCCTATCGGCGCCTCGCCATGAAGCATCACCCGGACCGCAACCCGGACGACAAAGCGGCCGAAGAAAAATTCAAAGAGGCCAAAGAGGCCTATGAAGTCCTCACCGATGCGCGTAAGCGCGCCGCCTACGATCAGTTCGGCCATGCCGGGATAGATCCGTCCGCCGCTGCGGGCGCCGGCGCGGGCCAGGGGCGCGGCGCCAACTTCAGCGACATCTTCGGTGATGTATTCGGCGACATCTTCGGCGCGGGCCGCGCAGGGGGCCGTCCCCAAGGCGGCGCAGATCTGCGCTATAACCTCGAACTCAGCCTGGAAGACGCGGTGCACGGCACCACCGTCAAGATCCGCATCCCCACCCGCACCACCTGCAAGGTGTGCAGCGGCAGCGGCGCCAAGCCGGGCACCAGCCCAGTGGGCTGCCCCACCTGCGCCGGCCAAGGGCAGGTGCGCATGCAGCAGGGTTTTTTCTCGATCCAACAGCCCTGTCCCCGTTGCCGTGGCACTGGTAAACTGATTTCCGATCCTTGCGTCACCTGCCATGGACAAGGCTGGACGCAAGAGCACAAGACCCTGTCGGTGCAAGTGCCTGCCGGTGTAGACACCGGCGACCGTATCCGCTTGTCGGGGGAGGGCGAGCCGAGCGGCAACGGCGGTCCGCCGGGCGATCTTTACGTGCAGGTCGGCATCCGCGAACACCCGATCTTCAGCCGCGAAGACAACGACCTGTTTTGCGAAGTACCGGTAAGTTTTGTCACCGCGACCTTGGGCGGCGAACTGGAAGTGCCGACGCTGGATGGCCGAGTCAACCTCAAGATTCCTCCGGAGACGCAATCCGGCAAGTTGTTCCGCCTGCGCGGCAAGGGCGTGAAGCCGCTGCGCGGCGGCGCGACGGGCGATCTGTTATGCAAGGTCATGGTGGAGACGCCGGTCAATCTCAATGCCAAACAAAAGGCCCTGCTGACGGAATTTGAGAATGCATTACAAGAAGGCGGCAAGAAACACAACCCGAAGGCCAGTTCCTGGCTAGACGGCGTCAAGAAGTTCTTCGAGAATATGCAGATATAACTGCAGGGGCTAGGATCTAGGGACTAGGGAAAAACTCCCTAACCCCAGCCCCTAGCCCCTAATCCCTAGGCCCTAACTTTATGATCAGACTAGCCATCAGCGGCGCCGGCGGGCGCATGGGCAAGAGCATCATCCAGGCGTGCCACGCAAAGCCCGATTGGACGGTGGTTGCCGCCACCGCACGGCCCGGAAGTCCGGCGCTGGGCGAGGACGTCGGCTGGCTTGCCGGTGTGCCGGTGCTGGGCGTCGAGGTGGTGGACAGACTCACCAAGGTGCAGCAACCCTTCGACGTGCTGATAGATTTTACCCAACCCGTCGTCACTCTGGACAATCTCGTTTATTGCCGCGAACACCAACGGCGCATGGTGATCGGCACCACCGGCTTTACCCCGTCGCAGCGTGAAGAAATCGCGGCCGCCGCCAAGGAGATCGCCATCGTGATGGCGCCCAACATGAGCGTGGGGGTGAATCTGTGCTTCAAGCTCATCGAACTCGCGGCACAAGTGGTCGGCCACGAGTCCGATATTGAAATCATTGAGACGCATCACCGCAATAAAGTAGACGCTCCCTCCGGCACCGCGCTGCGCATGGGAGAAATCGTAGCCCAGACCCTGGGGCGCAATCTGCAAGACTGCGCCGTCTACGGCAGAGGTCCCGGCGTCACCGGCCAGCGCAACCGTGAGACCATCGGCTTCGAAAGCATCCGCGCCGGCGACATCGTCGGCGATCACACCGTGCTGTTCGCGGGCGACGGCGAACGGATCGAGATCACCCACAAGGCCTCCAGCCGCCTGACGTTTGCTAACGGCGCCCTGCGCGCGGCGAGCTGGCTGATGGGGAAGAAGCAAGGGCTATACGACATGCAGGACGTATTGGGGCTGAGATAACAGGGCGGACTCAAAATTTTGGGTCTTAATTTAATTCCCATTGCACCTTCGCGTCATATCGTCATATAAAACTCCAAGCCCTCCAGAACCTTACTCTACAAAACTTAAGGTAACATCGTTAGGCTCGCAACCCCCGTCAAAAAATTCGCTGCACTTGACAATATAAACAATATTGTTTATATTCTATTCGCATTGAACGAATGGAAGGCACATGAAGCAAAGCGCGTTCAAGCGGTGGCTCGCCGCCCAAGGAGCAACATTCAAGCAAGGTTCAAACCACTTAAAAGTCTATCTGAACGGCAGGCAGAGCACGCTGCCACGGCATCCAAGCCATGAAATAGGCGAAGGTCTGAGGCAGGCAATCTTGAAGCAGTTGGGATTGAAGTGAAGGATGAGCCAAAAGGGGATGTTTACCGCAGGGAGGCGAGCTGAGTGTGCTTACAACTTGATGGAGAGAAAGATGCGTTACCCTGTGAAAATAAAAACCGATGGTAAAGGCTGGATGGTATCGTTCCCGGATATTCCCGAGGCGTTGACCTCTGGAGGAACCAAGGAAGAGGCGTTGGCAATGGCAAAGGATGCGCTGGAAACGGCGCTGGACTTCTATTTTGACGATAAGCGCGAGGTTCCTTCGCCGTCAATGGCAAGGCGTGGTCAGCCCGTTATCGAGTTGTCGGCCAGCACGTCGGCCAAGGTGTTGCTGCTTAACGAGATGGTGCGCCAAAAGGTACGTCCTGCGGAACTCGCGCGCCGCCTGCATACTACCGCCCAAGAGGTCAACCGGTTGACCAATGTAAGGCACACCACGCGCATTGACGGTATCGCCGCGGCCTTGCGAGCCCTTGGCAGGCATCTCGATATGCGTGTGGTCTGACAGCCCAACAAACGCCCCTACAAGAGGACAGCAGCACATTCGTGTCAATGATCGCCCGCACGCTTGCGCCGCTCCGCTCGCTGATGACCAACCATGTCCATATCCTGGCCATCTCGAATGATAGCGAGGGGATCAGCCGCATGCTGCAGTACGTAGGGCGATGGACAGTCATCACCAGATACAGTAAAATTTCGTCCGATAAGATTTAGCAATCCCCAAGCGGGAAGGACGACTCGTTCGCCTTCCCGCTTTTCACATGCGGAGTGAGAGATGAGCCTGCGGAAGCCCGCCTTGTTAGCCTTGGAGGACGGCACACTGTTCCGAGGCGAATCTATTGGCAGTGAGGGGCAGGCGACCGGCGAGGTGGTGTTCAATACCGCCATGACCGGGTATCAGGAGATTCTTTCCGATCCTTCCTATTGCCGACAGATTGTCACGCTCACCTATCCCCATATCGGCAATGTCGGTTGCAATCCGATAGACGACAATGCTTCCGCCGTCGTGGCGAGCGGCCTGATCATCCGCGAAGTCTCTCCGCTGGTTTCCAATTGGCGCTCCGAGCAGTCCCTGGAGGACTATCTGCGCCACTGCAAGGTGGTTGGAATTTGCGGGATTGATACGCGCAGGTTGACGCGCAAGTTGCGCGAGCAGGGAGCGCTGAACGGCTGCATTATGGCGGGCGATAACATCGTCGCCGCCGAGGCGTTGGCCGCAGCACGCGCGTTTCCCGGTCTTAAAGGCATGGATCTGGCCAAGGTGGTTACAACGCCTAAACCCTATGAGTGGCGACAGGGACGCTGGGAGCTAGAAAATGGCCGGGCGGATGCTACTCTAAAAGAGCAGTTGCCTTATCACGTAGTAGCCTATGATTACGGCATCAAGCGCACCATCCTGCGGGTGCTGGTGGATTCGGGTTGCCGCGTGACGGTGGTGCCCGCTCAAACATCCGCCGAGCAGGTGCTCGCCATGCAGCCCGATGGGGTGTTCCTCTCCAACGGCCCCGGAGACCCGGAGCCTTGCGACTACGCCATCCGCGCCATCGCCAAGATTGTGGATACGGACGTGCCGGTGTTCGGAATCTGTCTCGGCCATCAACTGTTGGCGCTTGCCAGCGGCGCGAAGACCGTGAAGATGAAATTCGGCCACCACGGCGCCAATCATCCGGTGCAGGAGCTGGCGACCGGGCGGGTGCTCATCACCAGCCAGAATCACGGCTTCGCGGTGGATGAAACGACACTGCCGTCCACTCTGCGCGCCACGCATAAATCCTTGTTCGACGGCTCGCTACAGGGTGTCGAGCGCACCGACCGGGCCGCGTTTAGTTTCCAGGGTCACCCTGAGGCGGGTCCGGGGCCGCATGATGTGGTTCCGTTGTTTAAGCGGTTTGTTGAAATGATTCAGATACAAGATAAAAGGTGCAAGATAACAGGAAAGGTGGGATAATGAAA
>CAYUAZ010000086.1:0-8477 GCA_964442865.1 uncultured Gammaproteobacteria bacterium | reverse complement strand
AGGGTGTCACGGTGGCAATATTCCCCTCACTGTAGGCGCAACGGCGCAGCCGGTCCAGCCAGTCGTTGGCGACTTCGGTGTCGCTATTGAGAAGAATAACATCGCGCTCGGGATGGAGCAGCATGCCGCGGTTGACAGTCTCCACAAAGCCAAGATTTTGTTCATTGTGCAACAGCGTGATCGTGCCTGCCGTTGCAAGTTCTTTAAGATTATTTACCAGATCAAGCTCAGGGCTCGCATCATTGATGACGATGATCTCATGGGAGGTGGTGTTGGCAGAGGAAAGTACACTGGCTATACACCGCTTGGTCTCTTCCAGGCCGCGAAAGACAGGGATGATGATGTCCACGATCTTGCTGCGCGGTTGAGCAGGTGAACTGTCACGAGCGGTGGCCGAAGGTTTATTATCAAGCGTAGGGATGGCGGCTGGCGCAGTCGTGCGGCGTGATAATGTTCTGAGCCAGGCCATGAAGTGAACATAGGGGCGGCTGTAGCGCCAGATTCTGGAGGCGTAAATCTCCTCGAGGGTATGCCCAAGCTGCTGGGTTACAGTGCTCTGCCGGGCATGTTCGCTGAGCAGTTGCCCGTGCTGATCTTCCAAGGTGTGATACTGCGCGAGCAGGGTATGGTGCTGCGCACTGAGGGATCGGTGTTTATCTTCCAGGGTATTTCGCTCTGCCCTGAGTTGGTTCGTCGTGGCTTCTTGCTTGGATGTCTGCTCCGCAACACGCTGCCCTATGGCCAGGTAGTCGGATGAAGTGGGCCACGAGATTTCCATTCTGAGCGTGCCGCCCTCACGAAGCTTGGAAAGTTGTGCGGCGGGAATGGGTAGTTCAATGCTGGGATCTTCGCCGGTAACCAGGGTCGTTACGTCGAACTGCTTTGCTAAATTGGCCGCAAACACCATTTGCCGGTGGAGGCTGTTTTCAAGCGACGAGATCTCTCCGTCCCAAATCCAGGCAAGCGCGCCGTCCTTGCCGTGTAGCGATAGACTATGGATGTGCAAGAAGCCGGGACGGTCGGCCGGGTCCAGCCTCAGACCGGTGAGCGGCTCCTGTAGCGGGGGGAGTACAAATTCGATCTGTTGCCGGTCTTTTCCGATTTGCCCGAGCGAGGTGATGTTGTCTGCCTCGCGGTAATCATTGGCCCCCGTGCGCCAGTAGAGTTGGCAGGCGAAGTGCAATTCGGGCTGAGGGGTTATTGCGGCAGCCAGATCGGATGTCTGAGCAATCCTGTCGGCAGGCGCCGCCTCAATGATGAACTGGTAGGTTAGCGCATCGGGTTGCGCGCGCAGATACTGATACAGTTTGGGGGGAAGGGCGTCAATGTGGCGAGCGCGAAACTCGGAGGCGCGGATATCTACGTTTACCGTATCTATGCTTAACGCGCGCAGATGGTGTTGCTGAAGAAATTCCAGTAGGGATTTGCGCGTGAAAAAACGCACATGGGTATCATCTAACAGACCTTCAGGGCCGTAACGAAATTCTCCCGCCAGAAGGTCCGCGATCAAGCCCGCGTGGGCAACATTAGGAATGGAGAGCAGAATGCGGCCATCGGGTTTCAGCAGATCCGGTAATTGATCTACGACGTGGCCGGGATTGCGCAGGTGTTCTAACACGTCGGCGCAGACGATATAGTCATACTGCTGCTCCGCAAAAATCTTGGCGAGGTCCACCTGTTCAAGATCGGCCATCTGCAGGTTTCGATAAAAGGGGGCCGCTATTTGAGCCTGCACGGGGTCATATTCCACCCCGTCCACGGTACATTGTTTAGCGGTGGAAAGGTGTTGACCGAGGGTGCCCGGGCCGGCGCCCAAATCCAGTACGAAGGCATGAGGGGCGATCAGTCTGGCGATCTTGGCCAGCGAGTCTTGGCCATCCGGGTCAAGACGACGGGTATAGACATGGGGCTCAGGAGTGATCGAAGACATGGTCGTAATTATAGGGCTTTGCGGCGGTGCATGAAAGGCCGAGTCGGCATCGTCAAAATCTGCTAAATTAGCTACTTATGAGCCGGTCTCCCACTCTTTCGATTGCGATTGTTTGTTATCGCTCCGATATTTCTTTGCTGAACAAAACGATTGCGAGTGTCAATGCGGCAATCGGGTACGCACAAGGCAGGGGTGAATTGGGCGAAACAGCGTTATGGTTGATTGACAATGGTCCGCATTGGGAGGGGGCTGCGGACGTTTCCAGTTTGCTGCATGATGATCTGGTTAGGATGAACGGCGTGTCAATCCAAGTGATCCGGTGTGAAAAAAATCTTGGCTACGGAAAAGGTCATAATCTCGCCATTCGGCGCACCAGCAAGGACTATCATTTGGTATTAAATCCGGATGTCATTTTGGCAGAGGATGCTTTGAGTCAAGCGCTAGTTTTTATGGAGAAGCATCCTGACGTGGGCTTGTTAGCGCCGACGGTGGCTGGCGAAGATGGTGAGCCGCAATATTTATGCAAACGCTATCCTGCCGTGTTAGATCTTCTGTTGCGTGGGTTTGCGCCGCGAGCCGTTCAGCGCTTGTTTCGAAAGCGTCTTGATTATTATGAGATGAGGGATGTACTCAACACAGCGACGGTATTCGATGTGCCCATGGTGAGCGGTAGTTTTATGTTTTTCAGGCGTCCCGTGCTTTCGAAGCTGGGGAGTTTCTCCGATGATTTGTTTCTGTACTTTGAGGATTTCGACCTTTCTCAAAGAGCGCGTGAAATAGCGCGTACCGCCTACGTGCCCGCCGTTCGCATCCGGCATTATGGAGGTAACGCGGCAAAGAAGGGGGTGGCTCACATCGGTATGTTTATCAAATCCGCTTTTATTTTCTACAATAAGCATGGATGGAAATGGTGGTAAACAGGGAGAAACCACAAGCTGTCAGAGATTCCCGATAGATTTGTTATCCCGGCAGTATTCCCATAACTCAGGCCATACATTCAGCGCGCTGCCGTAACGTTGTAATACATCGCGCGTCCCTTCACTACCGAGCCGGCCTGCCGACAGTTCTGCCTGATTCGATGGATTAACGTCATCGGGCGGAGTGGATGTCCCGTTGGCGGTGATGATGCGTTGCACGTCTTTGATCCAGTAGTCAGGCGCATCGGGATGCTCCTGCAAACGCTGGTGCAGGCGTCGTATCACGTCGGCCCGCATGGATAATCTGTGTTCCTGGAGAGCGGTCTTAAAGGTGCTCTCATCGGCGTCGGCAATGTCGAGATAAAGCGTTGCGAGGGTATGGAGGCGTTGAGGAGCATGCCCGGCCAGGCAACGCGGCGCATCACGCAAGGCAAGATCGGCGAGATAGCCGAGGACATTCGGTCTGGCAGCTCTGTCCAGCGCGTCCCTATCCCAGTGGCGCGGCGGTTCGGGAAGATGTAACAGCCCCCACGAAAATTCAAGCACCAGCATATCGGGATAAAGGTACTGTGTGACGGCGCCGAACAATGCATCTTCGTTGCCGAACTCCGGCGCGGTGGGAGGGAGCAGGCGGCGATTATCCAGGCCCATGGCGGTTGTCGTCATGAGACCTTTGGAGGTTGCGAAATGCAGGCCTGGATGTCCCCACCACAGCGTGCGGGAACTGCTGTTATGTAAATACTCAGCCTCGCTGGCTATAAAGCGCTGGCGGGAATCCTTATCCAGATCGAATAACCAGCCTGGAGAATTGATGCCGGGATCGCCGAAGCTTCCGGCGACTGTTAATAATACCGGTGAGGCTTTTGCCACATGCGGTATTTCGTGGGGTTGCAGACGGCTTACCGATGTTTGTGTCAGAGTGCCCCCGGAAAAATGCCCCAACGCCTGAGTTAGGGTTGCGCCGAGTATTTCTTGATGCTGCGCTATAGGGTCAATGTCGGCAATCTGATTGCGTTTCAGCAGCTCGTCACGATCAGAATAAAAATTTACCTGCCGCTCGCGGCCGGAGATTTCTACCGTGGACGTGTGTTGTGGCGACTTGTATGCTACGGGCAGGGCGTCATCATCGAACATGACGAAGCGTTCGCCGGCGCTCAACAATAAAGCATGGTTCCAGGTGCGGCCGTAGGTCGCCGCGCCATAACCGGAGGTCGCGTTCAGAAGCCATTGTATCGTGGACGCATGCTGCGGGAACTGCCGGCATAGATTTTCCGTAAAGCGCTGCTGGGCGGCTTGGCCGTAGTAGGTGACGTTCAAGCCCTGCGCGGCTAACTCTTCTACGGATTGACTATTCTGCTGTTGCTGTTCTGAAGACTTGGAGTCGTCGAGGATGATATAGCCATGATGGTTTTTGAAGCGCTTTTCATTATCCAGAAAACTGTTTAATAGCTGGCGCAATTGCGCAGAGCGGTCGCAGGTGCGCACCATTACGCTGTGCAAGGCGCCCGCGCTGAATGGGACGGCTGGTATGGACAACTCGCGGACAATATCCATGGCGTTGGTCATGAAGCCTTGGGTAGAGAGCGAGTCCAGGATGCGTCGCACCTCAGTGGCTTGGTCTGTGAGCGCAGGGACAAGACTTGTTATATGGCGGACATGGTCATCGAGGCTGCGAAACTCGCGGCACAACTGCAGGGTGTTTAATACATCCAGACCCACCGCAACTTCGGCGCCGGTGCGCTTGCTTCGCAGCAGACAGTGACTTGCGGATAGCGGGAAGACGTGGCAGTCGCTGAGTGCCACTAAATCGTGCTGTTGCGATGTAGCAGTCGTCTGTGCCCGCGCTGGCTGCTTTTCACTCCAGGAATAATCGAGATCAGCACTATTCTTTTCATAACTCATATCGGACCTTACGTTAAGTTGCTCTAAGGAAGCTTTGGAATTTTAACACTTATTCGTACCGTTTATCGAAGGGTAAATATATCCAGCCACTCGCGTAAGGGAGTAGAAACGCTCACTTGCCAGGATATATCTTTATTACGATCACAAGAATTACATGCATAGATCTGTGAGGTCAGTGTTTTGGTCGTCAGAGATAAAGGCTGCCCGTTCGCAGTGACGGATTTGACCTCTATGGTCAAGTAGAAGGGGATAGGGTTAGATATTACGACGGCTGTCCCGGTCGGAGTGGTGAATGACCATGTATAGTCTTGTGCTGGATGGTCTCCGATATTTCCATGAGGGGGGTATTGCCGACCGTCAGGCATGGGATGTCCTGCGCTTGGATTGATAATGGCTGTTGGAGTGACGATGGCTAGAGGTCCTACCCTGTGATCTGGAGCCGTTTGCAGTGGCCAAGTTGGCGCTACAAGGCCTGCGAGATGCAGTTGCGGCAGCCTGGGCGAGGCGCCAATGATTGAGGTTTGTCCGCCCCTGTTACAATGCAATAACTCTCCCAACCCAAGCGTATTGTCCACCAAATAGGCGAGATCGCCATGCACCACCTTGGCTTGTGAGTGCAAGCATAAATAGCGGCCGATAGCATCATACGTGGTCATGGAGATCAACATGTTCGGTTCCGCCATCGCACTGCTGTAATTTTTTACATCCGCGAGGGCGGGACCGGGCAATGTAAAAGTCACATGTTGCGAAAGACGCTGTAATGCAATGCCCACAGCAATAAACTGGCCAAGGATGATCGCACATATTAACCCAACGATAGTAGCTGATGTTCTGTGACGGATTGTCGTTAAACCATACAACCCTAATCCCATGAGGGCGGCGGAGAAAGGGTAAGCAACGTAGGTCATGTAGAACGGGGTAAAGGGCCTTATGACGGCAATAATCCCCGTTACCAGCAGCAGGGAAGCGACGCCGATAATAACCAAAATGCGGGTGCGCCTTTTTGCAAGCGCAACAATTAAACCGATGAGAGTGGTGCCCCAGAGCAAGCCCAGGGTAACCCGCCATACGGACTTGATGAGATCATCTCCGTTAATCAGGTGGCGTAATACGACTTCTGGTCCGGTAATAAAAGCCCCCTGCATGATTGCAGGCCAGTTCTTTAAGTTTTCCGCCTTTATCTCCGAGTGCAGATAACCGCTGGTGGAGGAAAATTCCGGCCAGTCTGATGACCCTTGGCTGATAAGATAAGGGAGAAAAGGCAATATAAATAACATCCCCGCCAGTATCAGGTAAGCAGACCCAAGCCGTTTATCCCGATAGATCGAATAAACATAGGTGACGATTAACACAACCCCCAGGCTTATTGTAGTGGGATGAGCGTGCAGGGCCAGACTGAAACTAAGACCTCCTGCGGCTAGCCAGCGCAGATCATTGTCCTGTAATAATCTTATGCAGCAATAGAGCACCGCCAAGCTCGTCGCGGCCACCATATTAGTGTGGCTGTAGGTGACTTGCTCAAACGAGGACCAGCCGGGCAGGGTTAGGGCTATAGCCCACAAGAGCCCAAAGCCGTGATCGAGCAGGCGTCTTCCGCATAAATAGGCCAGTATGAATTTTGTGCCGCTGATGAGTCCCACGAAAAACGCAGTCATGCTGAACGACTGGAAAAGTAATATCGGAACGGCGAGCAAGTAAAACCAGAGTGGGCCCAGATGAATTGCGCCTGAAAGTACAGGCCCCTGAAGCGGATAGGAAATCCCCGCGGCTATGAAATAGGCGTTAATGAGATCTCTAGCTGTGTCTATGACTATCGCTGAAAAAATATAGATGAGGGCATAAAACGCCACAATAAACGACAACAAAATCCTGCCTGTCGGCGCACTCAATGTCATGGGCTTAAGCTGAGTTGGAGGGCTGATGAGACGCCCATTAGCCTGTTACGGGCTGAGAGCGGTCCAGCAGCCTGTTCAGAAAATTACGATTCATGGCGATCCACAAGACGACGGTCGAGACAGGCGGCAGGATGAGGGCGCCGAATTGGTAGCCGAGTGCGATACCTTCGCGGGCCCATTGCGGGAAGTTTACCTGTGTGGCGACAGTCGGGCCGAGATCGAAGGCCACTGTTTTGAGAAATTCAAAACAGACACCCCAAGCCTGAAAGGGCAGCAGGCCGAGGTAAGCGATAAAGAGTTTGCTCCACGAAACGCTCAAGCCCTCGACGGCGAACAGCAGTGCTATCAGTAAGGGGAAGCTATATCCATAAATGAGCGGGTTGATTTCTACGATGATGAGTCCCTTACCCTGCTGCGCCTGCGCCGCCGGGACCTCGGCTTCGAAGGGGGTTACGAAGGTGAGTTTATGATCGCCTAGCTCTACGTTAGTCAGTATATCGGGTGCAGTTTGCTGTATGGCGAACTTGGATATTGTCGTCAAAGGCAGGCTAAGCAGGTTGGCAGCCTGATACCAAAACACAAAGCTGAGCGGCAGCCAGATCAGCGTCCTCAATAGAAAGGCATAAAGCGGGTTAGAAGGCATGGGTGGTTTTACGCGGCAGCATCCGTATCCAGACCAGCCAGACGATCATTGCATCCAGCATGATGAGCGCTTGCCATATATAGAGGTGCGCCCAGTCAAACGCCTCGCGGTCCCATTGCCCGATGTAGAACAGGCTGATAATGCGCACCAGATTGAGTGCCTGGATGGCGAGAAAGCCGATGGCGAAGCCGATCAGCTTATGCTGTGCGGAGGCGGGGAAGGCGAGGATGGCGGCGAGCAGGATGAGTGTGGCCTCTACCCCATTGCAACCGGCGACGATCTCTACGCTAAAGCCGGTGCGGATGCTCTGGATAATAACACCGCCGGAGCGGACATCGCTGTCAAACAATTGCATGAGCCAGGCGCTGAGCTTGGCAAGCAATCCCGTCCAGGGGATGATGACGGCCTGCTGCACTGGCTGGAGTATCTCCACGGTGAACAGGACTATGAGCAGCAAAAGAAAAATGGCGAAGAAGCGGAACATGGATGAGTCAATATAATCTCGTGCTGTGATGTTACTAAAAACTACGATAGTAATACCTCATAAATCAACCTTCTTCCCTATCCTCTCACCCTCCCCCTAGCCCCCTCCCGTCAAGGGAAGAGCGAAGCGAAGGGTTCGGGTGTATTCTTCTGAGCGGCTTTGTTTATGAATTCATCGGTACATGTGCCATCGTACAAGGGTGCGGGGTTGTAGTCTAGACCTCATATAAGCGGCTGCAGGCCGTGAAGAGCAACAAGGTGCGCACAGGCTTTTCAGGCCACAGCCTGCCTGCGGCTACGCCGTAGTGATGCAGTTGTGTGCGGTAGGGTTCGGCCAATTCGCTCAGGTTGTCAGGGTTGGCTATTACATGGGTTTTGTAGTCTATGACAATAATGCGATCGCTGTGCACCACCAGGCGGTCTATGACGCCGTGCACCATCGCTGTGCCGGCTTGATAAGAAACGGGGACCTCGTTGTAAGCGGCGAGATAACGTGCGGGGTCATAGAGATCGCTGAACTGCGGCTGTCGGATGATGCCACAGGCCTCGCTCCACCAATCCTGCAGGGTGGTGTCGCCGGGCTCTAGTCCGTATTCATGAACGATGCGCTTTAGCAGTTCGCTGTCCTTTATTGGGGGTAACGCGGTTAGTTTTTCCAGCATGCGATGGATGACGATGCCGCGTAGTCTGCCGTCTTCGTCATCGCC
>CAYUAZ010000085.1:0-8608 GCA_964442865.1 uncultured Gammaproteobacteria bacterium | reverse complement strand
AACAAGTTCAAGGGGGAGAAGATTCTGATCGGCCAGTTGCTAAAGAAAACCGAGGGCGGCAATATCAGCGTCCTCTGGAACAGCACGCTGGACGAGGTGCTGGGCAACGACAGCGGCGTGACCGGCATGCGCGTCAAGAACGTCAAGGACAACAGCCTACACGCCCACGAGGTCGAGGGCGTTTTCATCGCCATCGGTCACAAACCCAACACGACGCTGTTCGAGGAACAGCTTGAGATGAACTACGGCTACATCAAGGTCAAGAGCGGCGCCGAGGGCAGCGCCACCGCGACCAGCATCCACGGCGTGTTCGCGGCCGGCGATGTGACGGATCACGTCTATCGACAGGCCATCACCTCGGCGGGCTCGGGCTGCATGGCGGCGCTCGACGCCGAGAAATATCTAGACAGCCTAGCGGGAATTTAACGCCCGGCGCAGCTTGCGCCGTTTCCAGTCGCGGATGACGTGCATGCGCCACAGGGCGTGCATCAAAAAATAACCGCTTACCGCCGCTACGGTCGAGACAACCAACGACCCCAGCAGAAAGGGTTGCCAGATCCACGTAAACTCGGTCACCAGCCATTCCCAGGTCGGCTCGAAGGCGATGTCGTGCACCGGCAGGCCCAGCAGCAGGCTGCCCAGTTTATAGGCGAAATAGCTGATAGGAGCGATGGTGAAGGGGTTGGTAATCCACACCAGCGCCACGGCAATCGGCATATTAAACTTGAAGATGACCGACAATACCGCAGCCGGCAGCATCTGCAGGGGCATGGGCACGAAAGCCATGAACAGCCCGACCGCCGCGCCACCGGCCACGGAACGGCGGTTGAGATGCCACAAACTGGGGTTATGCAGCCACTTGCCTAAAAACTGCAAGTGTTTATGACTGCGTATCTGCTCCGTGTCGGGGACAAAACGTCGAATAAGTTTTCTTGCCATGCGTTAAGTTTATAGGGACGCGAGTTAAAGTTCCACCTTTAAGGAGAACCGCCATCGCACTCCACGCCCTCGCCTTTCTGGCGGGCATCATGCTGGTGCAGCAGCTTCCCGCCTTACCCTCGCTGTGGTGGACGTCGCTGATCGCCCCGGCGCTGGCGCTGGCAGCATGGCGGCGCGTGTTTGCAATACCCTTGATCTTCGTGACTGGAGCCCTGTGGATTACCCTGCAAGCAGGCTTCATCCTACAAGACCGTCTCCCGCAAGAATTAGAGGGCAAGGATCTCTGGGTGGAAGGCGCCATCGCCGATCTGCCCAAAGACTTGGAACGCGGCTTCAGTACGGAGTTCAGTGTAACGCTCGCAAGGGACGGTGATGAGCCGGTAAAAATTCCGCGCAGAATCCGGCTCAACATCACTGACCCGGAACTGCACCCCCGCATCGGCGATGAATGGGGATTTCTGGTGCGCCTCAAACGCCCGCACGGCTTTCAAAATCCGGGCGGGTTTGATTATGAAGGTCATCTGTTCAGCGAACGCATCCGCGCCACCGGTTATGTGCGCGCCGAGCAAGCGCCCAAACTGATCGCATCACATCTTTATTCCTATCCGCTCGGGCGTATCCGGCAATGGCTGGGCGAGCGCATCCACGCCGCGCTGGCGCAAAGCCCGATGGCCGGACTCATCACCGCCTTCGCCAACGGCGACCAGGGCGGCATCAGCGATGCGCAGTGGGAGGTGTTGCGGCGCACCGGCACCACGCATCTGGTCGCCATCTCCGGCATGAACATCGGCCTGGTCGCGGGGATTGTGTATTTTCTGGTGCGCTGGCTGTGGGCCATCCCCGGCTACCCCGTGCTGCGCCTGCCGGCGCAGAAAGCCGCCGCAGTGGTCGCGCTGGCGGCGGGGGTTTTCTATTCCGCGCTGGCGGGCTTCGCCATTCCCACCCAGCGCGCGATAATTATGCTGGCGGTGGTGCTCGGCGCGATACTGCTCAATCGCGCCGTGCGGCCGCCGCAACTGCTGGCCACTGCCTTGCTGCTCGTGTTGCTCTACGATCCGCTCGCCGTGATGTCCACCGGCTTCTGGCTATCGTTCGCCTCGGTCGCGGTCATCCTGTTCTCGGTTCAAGGCCGCGTCGGCGAGGCGAAATGGCAACAGTGGGGACGCCTGCAATGGGTGATCGCCGTCGGCCTGCTGCCCCTGCTGCTGCTACTGTTTCAGCAGACCTCCCTGTCCGGCCCGTTCGCCAACATGCTGGCTATCCCGGTGATCGAATCGCTGGTCATCCCGCTCACGCTGTTGGGCGCGCTGTGCGTCGTGCTGTTGCCGGACATCATTGCATCGGCATTGTTTCAGTTGGCCGCCTGGGTGATGGGGCTGTTGTGGAAGGCGTTGGAATATCTCGCGGCACTGGACTACAGCCTGTGGGTGCAGCATGCGCCGGTGTCCTGGGCCTTGCCCGTCGGCCTGATCGGCGCCGTGTGGCTGTTGATGCCGCGCGGCTGGCCCGCGCGTTGGGTGGGGCTGGTCGGTCTGCTGCCGCTGTTTCTGCTGCGCCCGCCCGGACCCGCAGCGGGTGAGGTCTGGCTCACGTTGCTCGACGTGGGCCAAGGCCTCGCCGCCGTGGTGCGCACCCACCGGCACACGTTGATATTCGATACCGGCGCCCGCTTCAGCGCCCGTTTCGACGCCGGCCGCGCGGCGCTGGTTCCCTATCTGCGCGCGACAGGGGTGGACGATCTCGATGTCCTGCTGGTGAGCCACGGCGATAACGATCACATAGGCGGCGCACAGTCGCTGCTGGCCGCGTTTCCGGCAAAACACATCCTGAGCGGCGTCCCGGAACGCCTGCCCGATGCCGTGCCGTGTCATGCCGGACAAAGCTGGCGTTGGGATGAGGTGGACTTCACCGTCCTCCATCCGCCGGAGGAAACCAGTCTGCGCGGCAACAATGCCGGCTGTGTGCTGCTCGTCACCGGCCGTCACGGCGCCGTACTGCTGCCCGCCGACATCGAGACCGAGGCGGAGCAGCTATTGCTGTCCGACTGGAGTGATGGGCTGCACGCCGACGTGCTGGTCGCGCCGCATCACGGCAGCAAGACTTCATCAACCGAAGCTTTTATTGACGCCGTGCGTCCGCAACTCACCCTATTCCCGGCCGGCTACCGCAACCGCTACAAGCATCCCCACCCCACGGTGGTGGAACGTTATCAACAGCGCGGTATACGCCTGCTCGATTCACCCTCCTCCGGCGCCATCACCGTCAAAATGGGAACCCAGGGCATGACGGTCTCCCGCTATCGCCAGGATGCAAAACGCTACTGGTTTACGGAATAACAGAGAAAAGGGGAAAGGGAAAAGATACAAAGAGTCGTCGCCTTAGAATTCTTTTCCCTTTTCCCTTTCCCCTTTTCCCTTTATCTTGTATCTTTGATCCCGATCATTATGCCTAAAACCATACCAACTCTTATTGTCTGGTCATTGATCGCCGTAGTCGGCGCCTCCGCCGTCGGCGGCATTGCGCTCAGTCGCGGCGAATCCATCAACGCCATCTGGTTCATCGTCGCGGCGCTGTGCGTGTACGCCATCGGCTACCGTTTTTACAGCGCCTGGATCGCGGCCAGGGTACTGATGCTGGACGAAACGCGCGCCACCCCCGCCGAGCGTATCAACGACGGGCGCGACTTCGTACCCACCAACCGCTGGATCGTATTCGGCCACCACTTCGCCGCCATCGCCGGGCCGGGGCCGTTGATAGGCCCCACGCTCGCCGCGCAGTTCGGCTACCTCCCCGGCACCTTGTGGATACTGGTCGGCGCGGTGCTGGGCGGTTGCGTGCAGGATATGGTCACGCTGTTTTTCTCCACGCGCCGCAACGGCAGAAGTTTAGGCCAGATGGCGCGCGATGAACTCGGCCCCATCGGCGGCGCGGCGGCGCTCGTCGGCACACTGATGATTATGGTGATACTCATCGCGGTGCTCGGCCTGGTGATCGTCAACGCCATGAAGCACAGTCCGTGGGCCACTTCCACCGTATTCGCCACCATCCCCATCGCCATTTTTATCGGCTTTTATATGCGCAACATCCGCCCCGGCCGCGTGCTGGAAGGATCGCTTATCGGCATCGCGTTGCTGCTGTTTGCCGTAGTAGGTGGCGGCTGGATAGACCACAGCGCGGCGCTGCGCGGGTATTTCGACATGGAAGGCCTGAGCCTGGCCTGGTTTGTCATCGGCTACGGCTTTCTTGCCGCGATTCTGCCGGTATGGCTGTTGCTCGCGCCGCGCGATTACCTGTCCACGTTCATGAAATTGGGCACGGTGATTTTGCTCGCCATCGCCATCGTGATTCTGCGGCCCGAAGTGAAAATGCCCGCGCTCACGCAATTCATAGACGGCAGCGGGCCGATCTTCGGCGGCACGGTGTTTCCGTTCGTATTCATCACCGTCGCCTGCGGCGCGATTTCCGGTTTTCATTCGCTCATCGCTTCCGGCACCACGCCGAAGCTGCTATCCAACGAACGCGACATCCGCATGATCGGCTACGGCGGCATGATGCTCGAATCCTTCGTCGCCATCATGGCCATGATCGCCGCGACCGTGCTCGACCCGGGCGTGTATTTCGCTATCAACAGCCCGGCGGGCATCGTCGGCAAGGAGGCTGCGGAGGCGGTGGCCAAGATATCCTCATGGGGTTTCCCGGTCACGGTGGAACAGATGAACGAACTCGCGCGGCAGATGGGCGAGGCGACGCTGTTCGCGCGCACCGGCGGCGCGCCCTCGCTCGCGGTCGGCATGGCGGTCATCTTCGGCAGCGCCTTCGGCGATGGTCTGCTCGCCATGTGGTATCACTTCGCTATCATGTTCGAGGCGGTATTTATTTTAACGACGCTCGACGCCGGCACGCGCGTCGGGCGCTTCATGCTGCAAGATTTGCTCGGCAACGTGTGGCAGCCGATGGGCCGCACCTCCTGGTATCCATCCGTGCTCATTACCAGCGCCGCCATCGTCGCGGCGTGGGGGTATTTTTTATACATTGGCATCATTGACCCGAACGGCGGTGTAAATATCCTGTGGCCGTTGTTCGGCATGTCCAATCAAATGCTCGCGGGCATCGCGCTGTCAGTCGCCACCGGCATTCTGATTAAATCCGGTAAACTGAAATACGCCTGGGTCACGGGTTTGCCGCTCACCTGGCTGGTCATTGTGACCACCAGCGCTGCATGGCAGAAGATCATGAGCGAGGACGTGCGCATTGGCTTCTTCGCCGCCGCCAACGACATGGCCGACAAACTCGACGCCGGTGTACTGCCGCCCGACAAGGCCGCCGTCGCACCGTACCTCATCTTCAATCAGCAACTGGACGGCTGGTTGACACTATTCTTTATACTGGTGTTATGGATTGTAGTGCTCGACATGCTGCGCGTCGTGGCACGTCATTTAAGCGGCAAGCCGGTGTCGCCCGTCACTGAGTCGGCGCATATACCGAGCAGGCTGGTTGAAGATTGGGTGCGAGACTAGTATGATGTTGAAAAAGCCCATCCTTGGACTTTTTCAACTCGCTACGGCGCGAAGTGAATTCGCGCCTTGCTCCATTTTTCAAACACGTACGTGTTTGAAAAATGTGCGGCACATCCGTGTGACGCTTAGTAGGCTGTTTTTCAACAGCCTACTAACAGTCATGCTGAGAGAAAAAATGTCAGCCTTTTACAAAATCATCCGCCAACTCAGCGGTGATGATGCCTACGAGCGCTACCTCGCTCATCACGCGCAAGTACACCACGATGAGACTCCTCTAACTCGCAGCAAATTTTTCAAACACGAACAGGAACACAAATGGAACGGCGTGCGGCGTTGCTGTTAAAGCGCCGGACATGATCGCCCCAGCGGCCTGGCCGTGGACACCGACTCGCTCATTTTAGCCATTCTGATCTTCGCCGCCGCGCTGCTGTATTCTTCGGTCGGCCACGGCGGCGCGTCGGGTTATCTGGCGGCGATGGCCCTGTTCGGCCTGGCGCCCGAGGCGATGAAACCGGCCGCCTTGTCGCTCAATATCTGCGTCGCGCTGATCGCCACCTGGCGCTTCTCGCGGGCCGGCTATTTTAGCTGGCCGCTATTCTGGCCGTTCGCGGCGGGCGCCGTGCCGCTTGCCTTTCTGGGCGGCGCACTTACCCTTCCCGATCAATTCTATAAACCCATAGTAGGCGCGGTACTGCTGTTCGCCGCCTACCGATTATTTCGCCATCCTCATGCGGCCGGTGCGGCGACCCGGCCCATCTCGCTGCCCATCGCCATGGCCTCCGGGTCGGGTATCGGCCTGTTATCCGGCCTGACCGGCGTCGGCGGCGGCATATTCTTAAGCCCGCTGCTGCTGTTCATGCGCTGGGCCGACGTGCGGCACACCTCGGCCGTTGCCGCACCGTTCATTTTACTTAATTCAATAGCCGGGCTGCTGGGCCACCTAACCCGCGTAAAATACATTCCCGCGCCCATAGTCTGGTGGATACCGGCCGCAGTATTGGGCGCCCTGATCGGCGCCGAACTGGGCAGCCGCCGTCTGGCCAGCCCGATACTGCGCCGCCTGCTCGCCGTGGTGCTGGTTATAGCCGGGGTTAAACTAATTTTGGTGTAGTGGTATTAAATAGCAATACACTCGACATTGTATTCGGCAAATTGCGGATCACGTGTAACCAATTGCAACTTCTCCGTGCGGGCTTGCGCTATTAACATCCTGTCAAAGGGATCGCGATGCAGAAGCGGCAGATGGAATACGTCGGCGGCGTGAGCGGCGGCAATGGGTAACGACATCAGACCGTTCGCTTCAAGCCCTGACGCCAACACGTCTACATCCACCTTCAAGCGCCCCAATCCGGCCTTAATGGCTATTTCCCAAATACTGGCCGCGCTTACGAAGACCATATTATTGGGATCAGCGATGATCTGGCGCGTACGCCGGCCCAGCCTACGGTCATCGGCCAACCACCATAACAACACGTGTGTATCCAGCAACAGACGCATTGCCAGCGCTACTCAGGCTTCAAAAGCAGCCAACCATTCATCGGGCAGCGGCGCATCAAAATCCTTGCCGATGCGGATTTTGCCACGCAGCGCACCGGGCTTGCGGGGCTTGCCGATGAGGCGGTATGCTGTCAGACGGGCCAGCGGTTTCCCTGCCTTGGCAATCACCACCTCCTCGCCTTGAGCAACCAATTCCAACAGGCGGGAAAGTTGAGTTTTGGCTTCATGAATATTGACTTGTTGCATGATTTTTATACTCCAATTAAACTTAGCTTAGTTTAGTCTATATTAAACCCACAAGCAAGCCCTTATGCCGTCTCCTTCGAACCAATTCCAGCCGCTCGCCGATCGCCTGCGGCCACAGCGGCTGGAGGACTTTTACGGCCAGTCACATCTGCTCGGCCCCGGCAAACCGCTGCGCCTGGCCATCGAGTCCGGCCATTTGCACTCGACGGTGTTTTGGGGACCGCCCGGTAGCGGCAAGACCACGCTGGCGCGCCTGATCGCCAGACAATCCAACACCCAGTTCTTGAGCATCTCGGCGGTGCTGGCGGGCGTCAAGGACATCCGCGAGATGGTGACCAAGGCGCAACAGGCGCGCGCACTCGGTCAAGGCACGGTGCTGTTCGTGGACGAGGCGCATCGCTTCAACAAGGCGCAGCAGGACGCCTTTTTGCCTTACGTCGAGAACGGTACCTTTACCTTCATCGGCGCGACCACCGAAAATCCTTCCTTCGAACTCAACAGCGCGCTGTTGTCGCGGGCGCGCGTCTATGTATTGAAGGCCCTGCAACCGGCGGACATCCGCCAGGTCATAGATCGCGCCTTAACCGATACCGAACACGGCTTGGGCCAACTGAATCTGCGCATGGTCGCCGAATTGCGCGACCGGCTGGCCCTGGCCGCCGACGGCGACGCGCGCCGTGCGTTGAACCTGCTGGAAATCGCCGCCGATCTGGCCGAAGATCATGACATCAGCGAGACCTTGCTGAACGACGTATTGAGCGGCGGCAGTTTGCGCCGCTTCGACAAATACGGCGAGGCCTTTTACGACCAGATCTCCGCGCTGCACAAATCGGTGCGCGGTTCCTCACCCGACGCCTCGCTGTATTGGCTGGCGCGCATGCTGGACGGCGGCTGCGATCCTCTGTACATCGCGCGCCGCGTGCTGCGCATGGCCAGCGAAGACATCGGCAACGCCGATCCGCGCGCGCTCACCCTCGCCCTCGAGGCCTGGGATGTGCAAGAGCGCCTCGGCAGCCCCGAAGGCGAACTGGCGATCGCCCAGGCGGTCGTGTATCTCGCCTGCGCCGCCAAGAGCAACGCCGTTTACACCGCCTTCAATGCCGCCATGGACGACGCGCGCAGCATGGGATCATTGGAAGTCCCGCTGCACTTGCGCAACGCTCCCACCCGTCTGATGAAACAACTCGATTACGGCAAGGACTACCGCTACGCGCATGATGAGGCCGGGGCCTACGCCGCAGGCGAGCGCTATTTCCCGGAGCAAATGCAGGAGAAAATCTATTACCATCCGGTAGCGCACGGGCTGGAAATCAAGATCGCCGAGAAACTCGCCCAGTTGCGCGAGCTCGATAGGCAAGCCAGAGCCGACACTAGACGCAAGTCATAACTCTGCAACAGAATGTCCGGCC
>CAYUAZ010000084.1:0-8726 GCA_964442865.1 uncultured Gammaproteobacteria bacterium | reverse complement strand
GCATCTCCTGCTCCACGCACTTTTTGAAGCTCACGGTAGAGCGTGCATGATCCGCGTCATCGGCCTTGGTTCCCCGTGGGGTGACGATCAAGCGGGCTGGCGGGCCGCCGAAGGCTTGCGCGGAATGTTTGATGAAGACCGCGTCGAGATCAAGCTGCTTGACCGCCCCGGTCCGTCACTGCTCGAACATTGGCGCGCCGAAGACGAGGTGCTGCTGCTCGATGCAGTCTCCAGTAAGAGTGAAGTAGGGCTCATCTATAATCTGGAAGGCCAGGACATTATTTATTATACGGCCCCCTCGCTGTCGAGCCATGGCTTCGGGCTCGCAGAGTCCGTCGCGCTTGCAACGGATCTGGAGGCCTTGCCGCAGCGGCTATGTCTGCTTGGATTGGAGATCGGAGATCCACACAACACTATGGCTCTGAGTCCCCAGGCGGAAGGCTTTATTGCGAAGTTGACAAAAGCTGCCCACGATAAAATAAGGAGCTGGCTCAGCGAGTAACGAAAAATGATATGTCATCTTGCCAGTGAACTTCTTGAGGACTATTCAATAGCTTACATACCTTATGCCCAGCAGGTATCGAAAAATGACTGATTATTGATCTAAATCAAAGCATGGAGCATTAAACTATTTTTACAATGACCAAAAATTGGAAGGGTTGTCCTTACCAGGCTTGTGTGGCACTTCATAGGCAATCAATCAGGAGAAATATCATGGCAAACGAAAGCAAACAGCAGACAACGGTCCCGGCAAGAGCGCAGGAGATACAAAAGGCGACCCCCGTCAAACTGATGGGCCCGTTTGAAGAGATGGAGCGTATGTTTGAAAACTTTTTCTCGCCGGGGTGGATGCGGCCACTGCACTGGCCCCGCTCTTTGCGGGGAGAAATGGCGGCCCCTTTTAGTGGGGCGATGCCGCGAGTGGACGTGATTGATCGGGATGACGAAATCGTGGTGCGCGCCGAGATCCCCGGTGTGGAGAAGAAGGATCTGGATGTCTCGGCGACGGAGAATACTGTCACCGTTAAAGGAAGCACTAGACACGAAGAGAGGGAGGAAAAAGGCAACTACTACCGTTGTGAGATTTCACAGGGCGCATTCTCGCGCACCGTGACGTTGCCGGCGGAGGTGGATGACAGTAAAGCTAAAGCGGTATTCAAAGACGGGTTATTAGAGCTCACTATTCCCAAGAAGGAAAAAGCCAAGCGGCATAGCATTTCGATACAGTAATCCGGGAAGTCGTGCTGAGTTGCGGAGGTTGGGGGCGGTAAAGGATGACCGCCTCCAGTCTCTTCCTGCCTTACACGCAGGCGCTGCGTAGAGCCCGCTGGGAAGGGTGCGCCTGGTACTTATACCGGCACACGGTCATTATTTAGAGTTTGAAGAAAGTATCGCGCATCAGGAGGGATGCTGAGGAAATGACCAGTGCAGAGTAATCTCGCAAAGCAGTTTCTCTACGATATGTTCCTTGCGCGCCGCTTCGAGGAAGCGGCCGCCGAGCAATACACACAAGGCAAGATTGCCGGCTTCTTGCACCTTTATCCCGGCGAAGAGGCGGTCGCGGTCGGCAGTTTGCGCGCGGCCGAGCTTGGGGATTACGTGGTGAGCACCTACCGGGAGCACGTGCACGCCTTGATGCGCGGTATCTCGCCCAATGCCATCATGGCGGAGCTGTTCGGCCGCGCCACAGGCTGCTCCGGCGGCTACGGCGGCTCCATGCATCTGTTCAGCGCGGGACACCGTTTCCTCGGCGGTTACGCCATCGTCGGAGAGACCTTTCCCATCGCCATCGGCGCCGCTTATTGGCTGGCCATGAATCATTCGCCTGATGCCGTGTTGTGCTTCTTCGGCGAGGGCGCGGCCAACCAGGGGACCTTCCACGAGTCGCTCAACATGGCGGCGCTGTGGAAATTGCCCGTGCTGTTTATCTGCGAGAACAATCGCTATCAGATCGGCACTGAAATCCATCGCAACTCCGCCATCGTCGAAGTTTATAAACGCGGCTGTGGCAACGGCGTTCCCGGCAAACGCGTGGACGGTATGGATGTGCTTGCAGTTTATGAAGCAACGCACGATGCACTGCAGCAGATACGGAGTGGCAATGGTCCTTTTCTATTGGAATGCGAGACTTACCGCTATCGTGGCCATTCTATGGCCGACAGCGGCGCCTATCGCTCTACGCTTGAGGTTGCGGAACTCAAGGCGCGCGATCCACTGCTGATACTGCGCGGTCAGGCCTTACAGCATGGTTGGTTGAGCGAGGAAGACATCGAGGCGCTGATTGCCAAGACCCATCAAGCGGTGGAGGCGGCGGTGCGCTTTGCCGATCAGAGCCCTCCGCCTACCGATCTTTATAAGGACGTCTATGTGCAGCCGCTCGACCTTTATAAGGCTGCGTCGTGAAGCGCGCTCATAGCGATAATGCCGGCTTAATCGCGCCCGCCCAGCCGCGCAACGAACTCATGGGTTGGGAGGCCCTCAACATCGCGTTGGATGAGGCGCTGGCCGCTGATGACGCCGTATTCATCATGGGCGAAGACGTAGGTCTTTATGGCGGCAGTTATCGGGTAACGCAGGGCCTGTATGCGAAATACGGTGAGTGGCGGGTGCGTGATGCGCCGATCTCGGAAAACAGTTTTACCGGCCTCGGCGTAGGCGCGGCGTTGGTGGGCGGCCGTCCGGTCATCGAGATCATGACCATCAACTTCGCGTTGCTCGCGTTGGATGCCATCATTAATATGGCGGCGAAGCTGCGTTACATGTCCGGCGGTCAATTTCGCGTGCCGCTTACCATCCGTATCCCGGGTGGTGTGGCGAAGCAGCTCGCGGCGCAACACTCGCAACGGCTGGAACACACCATGATGAATGTGCCGGGCTTGCGCATCGTCGCGCCATCCACCGCCCAAGACGCCTATTGGCAACTCAAGCAGTCCATTCGTGCCGATGACCCGGTTATCGTGCTGGAGCATGAGCTGCTGTATTTCAAAAAGGGTCCGTTTGATATTCATGCCGAAGCGCCGCCCATGCACAGCGCCGCCGTGCGCCGCTCAGGTACGCACGTCACCCTCATCGCCTGGCATCGCATGGTGGACGTATGCCTGCAAGTCGCCGACGTGCTCGCTGGAGAAGACGACATCGCCGCCGAGGTGATTGATCTAAGAAGTTTACGGCCCATTGATTTGCCGCTGCTTATAGGCTCCCTAAAAAAAACGCACCGCGCCATCGTGGTGGAAGAAGACTGCAAATTCGCGGGCGCGGGGGCGGAGATCGTGGCGGCACTGCAAGAGGCGGCGTTTTATGAACTCGATGCGCCTATTGCGCGCGTCGCCGCTGCGGACGTGCCCACGCCCTATAACGGCGATTTGGAAGCCGCCTCCATCCCCAACGCCGAGGCCGTGACCCTGGCGGTACGCCGTATCGTGGGGACGCGCGAGGAGTAGTCATTCAAGGGCACGACCCTTCATATTTCGTCCTCTAATTCTTCCGGCACCCTTTTCCCACTGATGGGTGTCTGTTGTCTAGCGAGCATCTAGTGTCGAGCCTAAAAGTATACTAAGCTTGACCGTCCTCGATCACAGCCATAAACAGAATTCACAACAGCAGATGCCGAGCATACTCGATGATATTGACGCCTCACTACCGGTGCTGCAACACGCCACCGAGTTCCAGAGGCGGGTGGCAAAGGTGGGCTTCGATTGGCCGCAGGTAAGTCTTGTGCTTGCCAAGATCGAAGAGGAACTGCACGAAATCCGTCAGGAAATCGCAGCAGGCTCCACCCATGATCGCATGGAGGATGAAATCGGCGATCTGCTCTTCGTGTGCATCAATCTCGCGCGTCACCTCCGCGTAGACCCTGAGCAGGCATTGTGCAGGGCCAATGCCAAATTCAAGCGGCGCTTCCGGCGCATCGAGACGCTGCTCGCAGCTCGCGGACGCAGTCCGGAACAATCCACACTAGAGGAGATGGACGCGCTGTGGACTCAGGCGAAGTCGGAGGAGAAAGAGTAACTATCGGGCTGCATTACCGGTTATCCGTATAGGCATCGTGCAGCTCTTCCAGCAAGCGCGGTTCTTGGCCGGCATATTTAGGCGAAAAGTGAAAGGGGATTATCTTTTTCGCGTGGGCATCTCGCGCAAGCATTCCGGCCTGACGTGCAGTCAAGTGATACTTCTCCATCGCCCGCTCTGCATCCTCTTCCAAAAAGGTGGTTTCAATGGCGAGGATGTCCGAATCTTGGGCGAGGGCCACAATCTTCTTTGCATTCTGTTCATGGTAAACCGCATCGGTGACATAGGTGATTTTCTGCCCCCGCACGATGCGTAAGATCTTCTCCTTGAGCAGCCCGAGAGGAAGCCATTTTTTATAAATAGCGCCCCGTTCGCACGCATGCACCTGGATAAGGGTATCGTCCGGCGCGCCGCCTAGCACCGCTTTCTTTAAGGTTTGCAACCAGGGGCCAGTGATTAATTGCATCTCCTCCAAGCGGTTTTTCCAGACGTTGATATGCAGCTTCTCTTCCAGCGCGAAGGCGAGGCAAGGTGTCTTGTGATCGAGAAAGGTGGTCCGTACCCGGAGCACGGTTTCATCCAGCAGCACATTGTCAGGGAGGAGGAACTCCCTATCGCCTTCGCGCCGGAAGGCCTTACGGCAGCGGAATATATCCCTTCTGGCGGTTCCATCGGGGCGGATTTCCAATACTTCCAGCGTCAAGTCGGCGGGATAATTGTGCACCAGATTCCAGGTATAGGCGCTGAGTTTATGCTCCACTTGATCTATAAATCCGGGCGGCCCATACAGTCGCAGCCGTTTCTCCCGCCCCAGGCAAATGCGCAAGAGCTCATCGAATCCCACGAAGTGATCCATGTGCGCATGGGAGACGAAGACATCGCTGAGCCGCAAAATCTTGCGTGGCGCAAGCGCCCGCAGATCACCCAGATCAAACAACAGGGCGCGCTTTTCAAACAGAAACTCTACGTAGAGTCCTGGATCTCCGAATGGATCGTTGACTAATTGAGGGTGAAAGATAGGCCGCATATCGGTAGGTTAAGAAGATCAGTTCACGTCATGGTTCTGGCAAGTGCCTGTAACCGGATATTACTTTAGGATTTTCCATTTACAAGCAATCCTGTTAAGGTTATGCACGCGACGGTACCGAATACACACCAGAAGAATAAGGAGCACCCATGAAGCGCAGTCTCGCGGCAGACGTGCGCCCCGGCGAGCTGTGGGCCTGGGCGATGTACGACTTTGCCAACTCAGGTTATACCACAGTCGTGATCACCGCGATTTTCAATGCCTATTTCGTCGCGGAGGTGGCGGGAAATGCGCAGTGGGCCACCCTGGCCTGGACCCTGGCCTTGGCGGTTTCCTACGCCCTCATTATGCTGACCGCCCCCGTGCTCGGGGCCTATGCCGATGTCTACGCCGCTAAGAAACGGCTGCTGGTTTTTACTACCCTGGGTTGTGTCTTGGCCACCGCAGCATTGGGCTGGGTGGGCCCCGGCGATCTCTGGCTCGGCATAATGCTGATAGTGCTCTCTAACTTTTTCTTTGGCAGCGGTGAAAACATTATTGCCGCTTTTCTTCCCGAATTGGCGCGCGGTCGCGGGCTGGGCAGAGTATCCGGCTGGGGCTGGGGACTCGGCTATGTGGGCGGCTTGGTAAATCTCGGCCTTTCGCTTGCTTATGTGATGTGGGCGCAGGGGCAAGGACAGCAAGCCGCTCAGTTTGTGCCCGTGACCATGCTCATCACTGCGAGCCTGTTTGCTCTGGCGAGCCTGCCTACCTTTTTATTCCTGCGTGAACGCGCGATACCCAACCCTACGTTACAAGCCCGCAGCGTGGCGGCCGGCGCCTTCACGCGCGTGGCGCACACTCTCAAGCGGATTAGAGAATACCGCGATCTGCGTCTATTCCTGATCTGCACGGTGTTCTATCAGGCAGGCATCATGGCAGTAGTGAGCCTCGCCGCGATCTACGCTACACAAGTGATGGGCTTCTCCACCCAGGACACCTTGCAGTTGATTCTGGTGGTCAACGTTACCGCCGCAATCGGAGCCTTTTTCTTTGGGTATCTCCAGGACCGCATCGGTCACATCCCCTCGATCGCCCTGGTTTTGTTGGCCTGGCTGGTGGTGATCCTGTTGGTGTGGCTTGCGCGCGGGCCGGGCCTGTTTTGGCTGGCGGCCAATCTGGCGGGCCTGTGTCTGGGCGGCAGCCAATCGGCCGGCCGCGCCCTGGTCGGGCTGCTGAGTCCCGCCAACCGCCGCGCCGAATTCTTCGGCCTGTCGGGGCTCGCGGTCAAACTCTCCGCCATCCTCGGCCCGGTGACCTATGGCTTGGTGAGCTGGTTATCGCAAGGCGATCACCGCCTGGCCATGCTGATGACCGGCGGTTATTTCTTAGTAGGACTCGCATTATTGAGTCGTGTTGATGTGAAGCGGGGACGACGTGCCGCGTTGAGTAGAGACAGTCAGTAGGGTGGAGATTGCCCACATGTTTCAAATCGGGATGGCTCAGCCGTTTTGAGTTTGCTGGAACGAATGGTTATGCGAACTCGTCACTTTGCCTCCTGCAGCCACATTTCTATCTGCTTGTTCTGATGGTTTTCGAAGTCAGAGCTATGCCAATGCCCGTGAAGTTCCTTTTCGAGCCACTCTGATAACCGCAAGCAGGACTCGTATGACTCTAGGAAATACTGAATGTCTGCGGGGAGACGCATTCCTGAATTGACGCGAACATGGGGACCTGCTTTACGGACATAGATTTCGTTAGCGACTCCGCGGTTGTGGGTAAAGATGTCTCTTGAGGCTTTCATCTCCATGTACTTGTGGAAGGCCGGGCATTCCAGAAGATTTATGGATAGCAAAAATTGCAGCGACTCTGCGAATTCGGCGGGCGACTTGTAGGACAGCTCATTAAGCAACGCATCGATTGCGCGAACATGAACTTCCTCAATTGACGTAGACTCAAGCACGATTTGGAGCGGTATGGTTCGCTTTGCGCCGAGCTTCTGTGGGTGCTTGATGACGACCGCACGAACGATGTCGCCGAGCATCGCCTCAACCAACGTGACAAGCTGCACCAAGCCGTTGATGGATAGCTGATGAAAGGCGAGAAATTGATACCTGCCGAGTAGCTGCTCCTTGCGATAGGTTCGGCTACTTATTATTGTTGTCTTGTCTGGGCGATAGCCGACGGGATACGTGACCTCAATCTCGTCTTGCTCGGATGCCTGCATTCCCCGAGCGGCGATGTCGAATGCGCCATAGGTCAGTTGGGCGAGTTCGCCTTGCTCAAACAGCGTCCCCATCGCCTCCTTGATGAGGCGGTTCAGGTGGTTGCCTAGATTCTCAGCGCTCATTGGGTCTGGTTCGTATAACATCAATTAGACATCATCTACACTACTCTTTTCAGCAGAGGTAGTCATCATGCGCGGCTGCTTTTCGAGCGGGTCGGGAGTTTCAATCAGCTTGCCGGTTTCTACGTCCATTTCCGCGAACTTGCGCGCGCCGGGGATGAGTTGGCGCTCGAATGATCGTCATGTTAGCCCAGTAGCTTGTCATACTCGGCATGCGATCCAATCCATACCCAAAGAAACCCGCCTTCAATTTTAGTTGCAATGGCGCGGTGATGGGCGCCTATTCGAACTGACCATACCTTGCCGACTTTCTTGAAATGTAGTGATGGGTGCTGTGGATTGTTTTTAAGCAGATCGTAATTCTTGTCAGCGAGAGTGCGAATATCTTCTGGAAGTGCGGCATGGCATATCCAGAAGCGATTTGATGCCAAGTGCTTCACAGGGGTTTTGATTTTCCGTCACGATGCTCGGCGAGTGCCTCGTTGATAAGAGAATCGAGTTTTCCGGCTTCTGACTCGGTCGCAATCTGTTGATCCCAACGCGCATGTTCATATTCGATAAACCATCCTCGAAGGGCAGCAAATGATTGGTTGTCCAGATGTTTAATCTGATCTTCAATTAATTGAACGGTTGACATTTTTGGATCTCCATAAATGTTTCGCTATCTTAGCTCAGTGGTGAGAAAAATGTCTAACATCAATCAGGCATCTTTTACACTACTCTTTCCGGCCGTGGTCGGCATCATGCGCGGCTGTTTTTCGAGCGGCCCCGAGGCTTCAATCTGTTTGCCGGTTTCTACGCCCATTTCCGCGAATTTGCGCGCGCCGGGGATGAGTTGGCGTTCAAACGAACCGACGGCGGCGCTGTAGCTGTCAACGCTGCTGTTGAGACTTTTGTCGACTTTCGTTGGGAGTTCGACGAACACGCCGAGGCGTTTGTATAATTATTCACCAACGTCACGGATGCGGCTGCCTTCGAACACACGCCAGCCTGTCGCCTTCAGGACGGGGTCAAATGTGCTCGGCCCTGGTTTCGGCTTCGTTCATCGGCTCACGCAAATCCAAGGAAAACCGCCAGCGCCCGATTCACCGCCAGCATCGTCTCATCGTCCAGACGACCGAACACCGCGCCGACCTTTTCGCGGCCGACCGATTGCGGTTTGTCCACCATCACCTGCGAAGACTTGGTCAGGCCGTTCAGCTCACTCGGATTCACCGCAATGCGAAACAGCGGCGCATCGCGCAGCTCACTGGTCACGGGCAAAATCGCCACCGAAGGATGCGCATTGAACAGATCGGACTGGATCACCAACGCTGGGCGCGGTTTGCCAAGATCACCCTGTAAGGCAACCGCCACCAGATCGCC
>CAYUAZ010000083.1:0-8845 GCA_964442865.1 uncultured Gammaproteobacteria bacterium | reverse complement strand
GCACATAGTAACGCCCCAGCATTTGCATGGCTTTGGGCAGACTCTGTTCTTGGTGCGGTGTGATGAGTAAATGTACGTGGTTGGTCATCAGTACATAGGCATGAATATCACAGCCGTGGTGGTCGCAGGCTAACTGCAACTTTTCAAGATAGAAACGGTAGTCTGCGTCGGCACAGAAGATTTCTGTACGGTTGTTGCCGCGCAGGATGATGTGTTGCGGTTGGCCGGGAATCACGAATCTAGGTAAGCGTGCCATTGCCTGCCTCCAACTTCAAGGAATAGGCACTGTACTCTGTTTTCAGCAAAATATCAATCGAGTCTGACCCCATTGATTCAACCCCATTGATTCATGACCCCATTGATTCATCGCTGCTTCAATACCGGATCGTAATATCTGGCGCGATAGAAATACAAGCCGGTTTGGTCGTTTTCTCGTGCGGTGTATTGGATCGGGTTGCCTGCGTCGGGGCCTTGCGCTGCGGTCTCGCCGTAGGGGCTGTAGGTGTAGGTGTTTTGGAGGGTGGCGTCCTCCTTGGTTTGGGCAATGACGCTGCCCAGGGCGTCGGTGAGGTAGGTTTTTTCTCCGGCGCTGGTGTAGCGGGCGATGACTTCGTCCAGGCGTAAGCCGGTGAGCAGGGTTTGGCTGATCTGTCCGTTGCTGAGTTCGCCGATGGCTTGCTGGCCGTCGTAGACATAGTGAATGGTCTGGCCGTTGACGGTCTTTTCGGCTCTGCGCCCCAGGGCGTCGTATTTGAAAGTGGCCGTGAGATTGGGCGCAGTGAGACCGATGAGGCGGTTGCGGCTGTCCCAGGTGTAAGTGGTGAGGTCGGTCAGAGCGGCCTGGTTTTGTTTCTGGATCAGGTTGCCGTTGGCGTCATAGCTTAGGGTATAGGTCACCCCCACCCCCGGTCCTCCCCCGTTTGAGGGGGAGGGGGCAGGCAGGGTGATGCGGGTTAAGCGGTTGGCTTGATCATAGACGGCGCTGTAGGGGGTCTCGCGGACACTGGCCTGGGCTTGGGTCTTGCTGGTGCGCTGGCCTTTGGCGTCGTAGCGGTAGGTGATGGTGTCTATGACGGCCCCCGGCCCTGTCCCACCGCTTGCCGGGGTGCGATAGGTGATACTGAGCAGCCGGTTGGCGGCGTCATAGCTATAGCTTTGGGTGATGCCGTTGGGCAGGGTCTTTTGGGTGAGGCGGTTGGCGGTGTCCCACTGGTAGGCGGTGGTCTGGTTTTTGTAGGTGATGGCGGTTAAACGACTCGCTTTGTCGTAGCTGTAGCCGGTGAGGTCGGGTGCGCCGCCGTTGACGCTGAGCGTGCGGCTTATTCGCCGATCGAGGGCGTCGTAGGCATAGGCGACACTGTAGCTGCCGCCGGGGCGCGTCTCGCTGACGGCGGTGAGGCGGTTGTGGGTGTCGTAGCTATAGCTGAGGGTGCTGCTGCTTGGGGTCGTAGGCGTAGTCGGTGACGCGGTTTTCGCTGTCTATGACGCGGGTCTTGTTGCCCTGTTCATCGTAGCTGTAGCGCTGCACCCGGCCCAGCGGGTCGGTGATTTGGGTGATGCGGTGGTGGTGATCGCGCTGGTAGCGGGTGGTCTGGCCGAGTTGGTCGGTGTATTCGGTGCCCATGCCGGCGGGGTTGAAGCGCTGGGTGGTGGTGTGGCCGCGGCTGTCGGTGACGGTGGTGGCGACGACGTTGCCGCCGATGATGTAGCGGCCAGCCTGAAAACTGTCGAGCGAGTCGGTCACGATGGGGGCAATGCTGGTGTTGACCGTGCACAGGGTGCGGGTTTGCCCTGCGGAGCAAAATTTACGCCCGGTAACGGGATCTATGCCGCAGCCGATCGGGGTGAACGGGCCACAACTGAGTTGCGCGCTACAGGCGCCAACCACGCTGTAGCTGAATTTCAGCTCGGAACCGTCCGCCAGGATTTGTTTCAAGATGCGGCTGCCGCTGCCGTTGTGGTTGCTGACGCCGCCGCTTTGGCCGGGATACTGGATGCTGCTGATGGGGCGGTCCTTGACGGCTTGGCCACACATCTCTTTGGGGGTGATGGGAACGCCGTAGACGCTGCCAAGGTTATCCACTTCGATGGTTTCAATCGGTACCGGGTACGGCCCGCCGCCGCCGTTATCATAGTTGTAGCGGGTCACCCCGCCGTCCGGGGCGGTGACGGTGGCGAGCCGGTTATCGGTATTGTAGGTATAGCGCACCGTGCGGCCCAGCGGGTCTCTGAGTTCCGCGAGGTAGCCGTTGGCGCCGTAGTGGAAGCTGACGACCCGGCTGCCGCTTTGCACCTGGGTCACTTTGCCCCCGGAGCGCTGTATCAGTAGCCTGTTGCCCTGGGGGTCGAGTTGCTCGGTGAGCACTTGCGGCAAGGCGCCGCGCACTCTGGCCGGGAAGGCGTCGGGGAAGGCCTGGAAGCGCCAGATGCGGCCGTCCTTGAAGCGTAGCTCGGAGCGCTCCGCCGCGACCAGGGTCAGCGCCGCGCCGCGAAAACGGCCGTCCTCATGGTTGCGGTAGGCGCCGTCGCCGTCCACGGTAAAGTTGATACGGGCATTGCCCGGCAACACGATACGTTTCTGGGGGCCATCGAAAGGTAAGAATACCGCATCGTAATCCAGCGCCCAGCCCACGCCCAGGCTGAGGCTGAAGCCGGCGATGTTGTCGAAGGCATCATAGGGGTTGTAGGTGCGGCCGATGCTGATGGCGGGCAGTGCGCTGATGCTGAGATCGGTGGCCTGGGCGAGTTCCTGGCCCGTGGCCAAGGTCACCGGGTTGCCGGCGGTCTTGGGCGGCGCGCTGGCGTCGCAATCGTTACACGGCGGGTTGGGTGACTTGTTCTGAAGATCTCTAAAACACGGCAGACCGCACACCCCACAGAAGCGGGGTATGCCGGAGCCCGCATCGGTGATGATGGTTTTGCCGTCGGCCGAGGCGGTGCCGGTGCCGCCTTTTTTCCAACTGCCGTCGCCGCCCATGGGGGAGCCGTCGTAGTACCACAGCTCGGTCTGCTCGCCGGGCTCGAGATCAAGGGCAAGCCCGGCAGGCCGCGCTGTCGCGTCTCTACGGCGGCATTCATTTTTCCAGCGATGCTACCGAAGGACTGAAGCTGGGTCAGCGTGTCGGGGGGAAAGTCGTTGAGCGGATGTTCGACGCAAACTACAAAAGGCCGTCCAACGGACCCCGCTAAAAAATGCCGACTTTACACTGGTGGCCACTGCCTAGCGGCGTGTAGCACGCGCAGAACGCGCACCACGTCGGCGGCCGTGTCATAGATCAGAATATAATTCTGATGCGCCACGAGCTCGCGGGTACCCGCGATGCGACCAGGCCGACCAAGGTCGGGGTGGTCGCCCAGGCGGTTAGCTTTCTCTGAAAACAACTCATCAAGGGCCAGCGCGGCACTTGGGTTGTCCCGCGCGATGTACTCACGAATCTCTTTCCTGTCTGCACTCGCCGGGCGTGTCCAGACCAGCCTCACGAGTTAGCGTCGGCCATCTTGCGCCGCATCTCTGCACGCCAGGCAGCCGCTTCCGCCTCGACTGCTTCGGCTGAAATCACGTCGCCGGCATTGGCGGCATCCAAACCGTTCTGCACTTGGCGACGGAACCAGGCGTCGTGCTCGGCGGCGTCTTGCTGCTGCCTTACGAAATCACGCATAAAGTCGCGCAGGAGCTGCGCACCAGTACGATCACGAGATTTCGCGGCTGCGGAAAACTCGTCTTTTAGTCCTTCTTCAACCCGGAACGTAAAGGTTGCTTCGCTCATTGTGCTGGCCCTTGTGTGTTACACAGTATGTACACTGTAGCACATTGGGCGGTTGTCGCACAAGTTCTAAGGCATGCGACGGCCTGCCCTGCCCATTTTCTCTGGCGTGGCGGGTCGCGCGTTTAGTTGCAGAATATCAAAGACATGCAACTAAAACGGCAACCTTTACTTTGACGTGACAGCCACTAACTTATATACCCCTGCCCCATAACCTGTTTTACAGAAAGGTCGTAATGAGACCACCACCAACCCGCTGGGAGCATCAGACACCAGGGCTTGATTTGCTGGGGTCTCCAGGCGCGTTAACAATTTTCCGTCCAGCGCCGAAAACAGTGAAACCACATAGAACGAAATATCCGGCAACGACTTCCATTTTATCGCCAGACGCCCATCTGTCTCAGTGGTCTCAACCTCATCCGGCATCACACACAGCGGCGAGGTGTCTATATGGAAACGGGCCGCATTATTCAATGCTAAAGCCGGTGGGGCATCGTCCTGACAATCAACAGTAACCCTGACCTTGACTACAGCCCTGTGATCGGTGAGGGTTTGCGGTGGAGTAAATCGGGGGGCGGTTGTTTTTGTATCGAGTGTCGCCAGCACTTTACCCTCCGGGACGCGGCTTTGAATTTGCACCCGGTAGAGCCCCGCTCCTGCAACAGGCGTCCATTCTATAGCCGGCCGGTTGGCGCCGGTTGTGGTATTGGGTGGCGGCGAAAGCAGCGCTGCTTCGGTACAAGATCCCGAGGTAATGCGTGCATTCAGCAGGAGAACAAGTAGCCCCGCCAGGCAAATTAACTTACCGTGTGTGAGTCTAGGCATGTTACGCATTGAAACCTGTCAACCTTGTATCTTGTATCTTTTCCCTTGTATCTGCCTTTAATTCTGATATTCAAACAACTTGATTACCTTTTGCACGCCTTCGGTCTGACGTGCGATCTCGCCTGCAAAGTTGCCTTCGCTCTGGGTTACCAGGCCCAGTAAATATACAGCCCCGCGCTCCGTCACGACCTTCACCAGCGAGGCGTCAAAGCCCTTGGTGGCGATCATGCGAGCCTTGACCTTGCTGGTGAGCAGGGCGTCATTGCTGCGCGAGCCGAACGAGCTGGGCGTCGCAACGACAGTCTCGTTATGCACCGTCCTGACCTTGTCGAGGCCACTCACGATTTGTTGGGCGCGCAGGCTCTGTTGCCGTGTAGTTGTCTCACCGGTCATCAGTACGACGTTGTTGTAGCTGGTGACATTGAGATGGGTCTGGGCGCGGATCTCTACGTCCGCATTGAGCGCTCCCATGGCCTTCACTTCGATGGATTCGTCATCCACGATGGTGCCTGTGGTGCGCCGGTCATGCGCGACCGCTGCGCCGGTGGCGGCGCCGCCCACCACTACTGCGGCGCAACCCTGCAATAATGCCGCCGTTAGTGTTGCTGCTGCAAGTACATAAAGTTTAGAGTTCATGGTTTAGGTCTCCTTTCCAATTAACTGATAATCAATGAGGTCGCACAGGCAATGGATAATGAGCAGATGGACCTCCTGGATGCGTGCGGTCGAGGTGGCCGGGACGCGGATTTCGACATCTTGCCCGGATAGCATGGCCGCCGCCTCGCCGCCGTCGCGGCCGCTGAGGGCGATCACCGACATGCCGCGCTGGTGAGCGGCGTCTATGGCGCTGAGGATGTTGGCCGAGTTGCCGCTGGTGCTGATGGCAAGCAGTATATCACCCGATTGACCGAGTGCGCGGATCTGCTTGGAAAACACCTCGGCATAGTGGTAGTCGTTGGCGATGGAGGTGAGCGTCGAGGTGTCGGTGGTGAGCGCGACGGCGGGAAGACCGGGCCGCTCGCGCTCGAAGCGATTTAACATCTCGGAGGAGAAATGTTGGGCATCGCCAGCAGATCCTCCGTTACCGCAGCTCAGCACTTTGTGTTCGCTGAGAAAACATTCGACGAGACGCCCGGCCGCCCTGACGATCACGGGGGCGAGCGTAGCCATGGCCTGTTGCTTGGCCTGGATGCTCTCGTTAAAAATGTGTGTGATGCGTTTTTCTAAATCCATCAGTGCCTCTGACTTACTCTAATCCCTAAAGGCCCACAATCATCCCGCCATCCCTGGCGAGACTTCAGTTCATTATCTGGGCCCCAGCCAGTACATCCTTGTACTGGCGTTCGCGGCTCCTAAACCCGCCGCTCACCCCTAATCCCTGCCTCTATGTCTGAAAGGCATCCTTGACCCACTCCGTTTTATCCTCACCCGCAGCGGTCAGCACGGCGACTACGTCAAAGCGGCAGGGTATATTTGCACCCAGCTTATGGTATTGCAGATAGTGTTGCGCGCAGGCGATCAGTTTCGACTGCTTGTGCCTGTCCACGCTCTCCATGCCGCCGCCGAAGCGCAGGGTGTTGCGGGAACGCACCTCGACAAACACGATGCTGTCCTTGTGTTTCATGATGAGGTCCAGCTCGCCGCGCTTGCAGCGGTAATTGCGTTCCAGCAATTGCAGGCCTTGCGCCTGAAGATAGCGGCAGGCCAGATCTTCGGCCTGCTGTCCGCGCAATTGTTTGGCGGTGGCCTCGCTCAACGCGCGCCTTCGAGGAGTTGTGGCGCACCGTTGACAAAACGTGCCCATACCAGATGCCGGTGGATGCGGTTGGCGGCGTCTAGCGTCAGACTACCGGTCTCGCCTTCGAAGAACTCCTCGGGTGCTCCGCGCAACCGGTCGAGCTGCGCCAACAGATGATAGGCATCCACGCCCAGCGCATACAGCCGTTTATATTGCGCGAAGGAGGCGGGTGACTGGCCGGCCAGCGTACCACGCAAAGCCAGCTGAGGAGTGTTGTCCAGCAACACCCAGGGCATGTCGGCAAACAGGAGGCCTTCGAGGTCCTGGTCGGCGACCGGCGACGGGTTGCCGCTATAGGCGTGCGAGGTCGCGTACACCGGCAGTTCGGAGGCGTAGAAAAATTGCAGCAAGGGGCGGATGGTGCGCGCCTGTCTGGGCTGCGCTGCGAGGAAGATGAAATCAGCATCCTGACGACGCTGTGGACGAATTTTTTTATTTTTCTTTTCGCCCGCGTCGGAGTATTTAAGCAAGCGGCGCACCTCAGTGGAAAAATCCACACCATCCGCCGGGTAGTTTTCCTGATCCACGACGATGCCGCCGCGCCGCTCAAGCTGCGCCCTGAAGGCATTGGCGACCCTGTCACCCCACTCTCCGCTCGGGGTGAGCACCAGGGCCAGACTGCGGCCCTCCAACCAGGCTCGCTCCGCCACCTGACGGGCTTCGTCTTCGGGGGCGAGACCGAATTGATAGAGATTGGTGAGCGTGGCGTCGTTCTCATCGCCGTAGTTCAAGGTGAGGGTGGGCACGGGTAGCGCGCCCAAGCTATAAAGGGACTTGACGCCTTCCTTGTCGAGCGGGCCAAGCACCGCTGCAGCGCCCTCCTGCAACGCCTGTTGATACATCTCCAATACCTTAGTGGTGCGTTCCTCGGCATTGGCCGCGCCGACATCATAGACCGTGACGGCGGGGTTGTCGTTGCCCGCCTGCACGCGCGCGGCGGCAAGCACACCCTCACGCACGGCATTGCCCGCCCCGGCTAGCGGACCGCTAATAGGTAGCAATAAGGCTATCCGGGCCGGGCTCCCTACTGTGGAAGTGAGCGGGGCCGCACCAGGCGTTACTCCCGGAGCAGGTTCAACGGGGGGGAGGTTGATTGCCGATACAGGTGTGGGTGCAGCCACAGTGGTAGCAAGATAATGCAGCGTCTCTTCCGACGCGGGGTGCTGGCGGTAACGATGCCGCCAGTCCTCGACTTGAGTCTTATACTGGGCCGGGTTCTTGCCCGCAGCGCGGGCGATGGTCACGAGTTCCATCCAGCCGCTCAACACCTCCGGCGGTCCGGCCGCCAGTTGGCGCAGGGCGTCATCGGACATCATCGCCAAGGCCTGTACAATGCCGCGCTGATTGTCCTGGATGGCGGTAGGGTCGGTGAGCAGCGGCCCCAGGGTTATCCGCGCGCGCGCGGTTTCAATGTGATTACCCAGCAGAGAATAGCTCTCCGCGCGCAGCAGATGAGCATTGGCCTGCAAGGAAGGCGCGCTGCCCGCGCGGGGCTCATTGTCGAGCGCCTTCAGGGCATGCTGCGGATCACCCTCGGACAGCGCCACCTGCGCATCCAGCACCTGCCTGCGGGTGAGCCACTCAGCCGGTAGACCCTCCACAGCGACGCTATCTACCAACAGGCGCGCCTGGCCGATATCACCGGCCTGCACATACGCGCTGGCGGCGTGTAAGATGTAGTCTTGACGTTGCGGATCTGCGGCCTGCCCGGCCAGCGCCTGATAGGCACGCGCCGCACCCAGAAAATCACCCTGCTTTTCGAGTTCTTGCGCCTGCCGCGCGGTATTTTCGCTACGCGCCTGGGCCGCTGGCGTCGGCTTGGTTGTACTAAACGAAGGTACGCCCAGCGTGCCGCAGGCGTTCAATGTCAACGCAAGCAGCATGAGCAATACGGCGTGAGGGCGGTTCATAGTGGGTGAGCTATTACTCTTTAATGTAGTGGAAGTATCACGGTTGGGAGGGTTAAGTGTCAATTGATCGCGGGGTGCTGTATATCATCGCCACGCCGCTCGGCAACCTCGGCGACATGAGTCCGCGCGCGGTAGAGGTGCTGTCCGGCGTGACGCTGATCGCCGCCGAAGACACCCGCCATAGCTCCCCCTTGTTGCGCCACTTCGGTGTCAGAACACCGTGTATCGCCCTGCATGAGCACAACGAGCGCGAGGTCAGCCCAGCCATACTGGAACGGCTTGCCAAAGGCGACTCCGTGGCGCTGATCGCCGATGCCGGCACGCCGTTGGTCAGCGATCCCGGCTATCCTCTTGTGCATGCGGCGCGCGCCAAGGGCATACGGGTGACGCCCATCCCCGGCCCGTGCGCCCTGATCGCCGCCCTCTCCGCTTCGGGTCTGCCGTCCGACCGCTTTGTGTTCGAGGGTTTCCTGCCCGCCCGCAGCGGCGCGCGCCGGACGCGCCTGGCGGAATTACGCAACGAACCGCGCACGCTAATCTTTTACGAA
>CAYUAZ010000082.1:0-8868 GCA_964442865.1 uncultured Gammaproteobacteria bacterium | reverse complement strand
GGGCAGCTCATCCAGGGCAGCGGCGAATGGTTCTGGAACACCACGCCGCGGTCAGGGCCGGGCCCCTTGATCTCGCGGTTGCCCAGCAGCAGGTGGCCCGAGGTCGGGTTCAGCAGTCCGGCGATCAGGTTGAGCAGCGTCGATTTGCCGCAGCCCGAGTGACCGATCAGGCTGACGAACTCGCCCTTGGCCACTGTCAGGTGGATGTCGCGAAGCGCAATGAAGTTGCCCTTCTTGGTCTCGAACACCATGCCCGCATTGTCGACCACCAGGTAGTTGGCCTCGAAGCTGGCGCGTGCCTTGCCGTCCAGCGGCGTGGCGGTCAGTTCACCGATCATTGCCATCGCGAATCACCTCACTCGTACGAGAAACGACGGGCCAGCCACATCAGCGCCAGCTCGAGCAGCAGTCCGACCATGCCGATCACCAGGATGGCGATCAGGATGTTTTCGACCTTCAGGTTGTTCCACTCGTCCCAGACCCAAAAGCCGATGCCCACGCCGCCGGTCAGCATCTCGGCCGCGACGATAACCAGCCAGGCCACGCCGATCGACAGGCGCACGCCGGTCAGCATGTAGGGCAGCACCGCCGGGAACAGGATCTTGGTGAAGATCTTCCACTCGGACAGGTTCAGCACGCGGGCCACGTTCATGTAGTCGCTGGGCACGCGCTGCACGCCGACCGCGGTGTTGATGATCATCGGCCACACCGACGAGATGAAGATGGTCCAGATCGCCGCCGAGTGCGCGCCCTTGAACACCAGCAGGCCGATCGGCAGCCAGGCCAGCGGCGACACCGGGCGCAGCAGGCTGATGATGGGCGCCGTCATTTGGCTTAAGAAACTGAAACGTCCGATCATGAAACCCAGCGGGATGCCGACCAATGCCGCGAGACCGAAGCCCAGCCCAACCCGTTCCAGTGAGCGCAGGATATTCCAGCCGATGCCTTGGTCATTCGGCCCGTGGTCGTAGAAGGGGTCGCTGAATACCTCGACGGCGGAGTGCCAGGTTTTCACCGGACCCGGCAGTTGCGGACTGTGCCCGGCGAGCAGTGACCACCCAATCATGAACACGATCAGACCGAGCAGCGGCGGAATCGCTGATTTGATCAACCCATCCATGCCGCCGTGCAGTGAGGTCTCCCACTTTCGCGGGGCCGGCTTCGCTTTCTGGACCGTGCCCGGCGCGAGTTTCGTCGGAGGAAGGGCGGTATCCTCTCTGGTTATTGGAATGACGTCTTTTTTCGTCATGAATACCACGTTCATCAGGAGCCTCCTTTCAGGCCTTGAGCTGGAAGCTTGCGGCATACTGTTTGGGATTTTTTCCGTCCCATACTGTGCCGTCAAATAAGGTGCTGCTGCGCAACGGCTCGGCTGGCACCGGAACCTTGAGTTGCTCAGCCGCCTGTTTGTATAAAGCGATTTGATTTACCTGACTCGCCACGGTCAGATAATCCGGATCCTCGGTCAGTAAGCCCCAGCGTTTATGCTGCGTCATGAACCACATGCCGTCGGATAGATAAGGGAAATTGACGTGACCGTCGTTGTAGAATTTCATGTAGTCGGGATCGGTCCAGGATTTGCCGAGCCCGTTTTCATACTTGCCCAGCATGCGGCCTTCAATCACCGGATCGGGCGCATTGACGTAAGACTTGCTGGCGATGATCTTGGCGACCTTGGGGCGGTTCGCGGTGGTATCAATATATTTGGAGGCTTCCAGCACGGCCATGATCAAGGCGCGCGCCGTGTTGGGATATTTCTGCACGAACTCCAGCGTAGTCCCCAACACCTTTTCCGGATGATCTTTCCAGAGTGCTTGCGTGGTCGTGGCGGTGAAGCCAATCTGGTCAGAGATGGCTCGCGCATTCCATGGCTCGCCCACGCAGTAGCCGTCCATATTGCCGATACGCATGTTGGCGACCATTTGGGGCGGGGGGATGACGATGTTTTTCACGTCCTTGAAAGGATGAATGCCGTGCGCCGCCAGCCAGTAGTAGAGCCACATGGCGTGCGTCCCGGTGGGGAAGGTTTGCGCGAAGGTGTATTCGCCCTTTTCAGTATCAATCAGTTTTTTCAGGCTGGCGCCATCGGTAACGCCTTTATCTTTAAGTGCATTCGACAAGGTGATGGCCTGTCCGTTGTGATTGAGACCCATGAGGATGGCCATATCCTTTTTCTGTCCGCCGATGCCGAGCTGCACGCCATAGATCAAGCCGTACAGCACGTGAGCGGCGTCGAGTTCGCCCAACACCAGTTTGTCGCGCACGGCGGCCCAACTCGCCTCTTTACTCACCGTCACGTTGAGCCCGTATTTTTTATAGAGACCCAGTTCGCCGGCCATTACCACGCTGGCGCAGTCGGTAAGCGGGATAAATCCTATCTTGAGATCGGTCTTCTCGGGTGCGTCCGAGCCCGCCGCATACACGCGGCTGCTCAGGCCGATGGGCATTGCGGTATAAAGGCTCAAGGCGAGGGCCGATTTGATAAATTCGCGCCGTGGACGATCAATGCCGATTTCCGGCAAGCCGTGGGCATTCAGATTCTTCATGCTTAACTCCTCTTCAGTAGATTGAGACCAAAAAAAAAGCGTCCATCCACGGGATTGTTCCCGCAGAATGGACGCCGTTGTCCATCATTCAGACCGCCGTTGGCCTGAGTTGTTGTTTGCTTCTGGAGGGCAACAGTGCCATCCCTTGGGCCGGCCCCCCATTGGGCCGGCCCCTGTTCATGTCAGATCAGTAATTGTGCGGCAGAGAGCACGTTTCCAGCGACTTCAGCCAGACGTTGGTTACCCGTCATCGCCAGTTTGCGCAACGCCTGATAGGCCTCTTGTTCCGTACAATGACGGTGCTGCATGATTAAACCTTTGGCGCGCTCAATGACTTTACGTTCCGCGAGCGCGTTGTTGGCCTTGGCGAGATCTGCGCGCAGCGACTGATATTCCTGAAAGCGAGCGATGGCCACTTCTATGATAGGTTTGATCCGCTCATTGCTGAGGCCATTCACAATGTACGCGCTCACGCCGGCCCGCATGGCGATGCGAATTTTTTCTTTATCGTCATCGTGCGTAAACATTACTACCGGCCGCTGCGATGTATGGCCGATGCAACACATGTGCTCCAAGGTGTCACGGTCGGGTGAGTCTACGTCAATAACGATCACGTCGGGTTGACTCTCCACTATGTGTGTCTGTAAATCTTCATTTGCGGTCAGGCGCGCAACTACTTCATAGCCGGTATTGTGTAAAGCATCTTCCAGCAATGCCGCCCGTTCCGGTTTTTCGTCGACAATCATGACGCGCAACATGAGGTGTTGTTTTCCTTTGGACAGCCACTTATCGCCCTTAACCTAACATCCGTCCATTCTCCGAGGAGAGGCGGAGAATGGACGTTCACCCAACAAACGCTTTGTGGGTGTGTTAGGCCGCCGCTGTAAACTCATTCCGGCTAACAACATTTGCCGCTGAAAAAGAATTGCCCGCTGAGGAGGGGGCTTGAGCTAGAAATTGTTCTCCGGTGACGATGAATAGGGCGATATCCGCCACACGCTTGTTGCGGTTTAGCGCCATCTTGTACAGGCCTTGATAGGCGCCATTTTCGGAGACGTGCGCCTTGTTCATCAGTATCTCGATGGCCTGACGGATCAATCTACGCTCAGCGGGCGTCGTATTTACCTCTTGCAATTGTTTTTGCAGGGTTTGCGTTTCATGAAAACGGATGACGGCAAGATCCAGGACGGCCTTGACCCGCTCGGCTTTCAGCCCATCCACGATGAAGGCACTGATGCCGGACTTCAGTGCGGCATTCATGGTGCTTGCATCGCTCTGATTTACGAACACGGCGATGGGGCGCGGAGTCGTCTGGTGGATGCGCGCGATCTGACGCAACTTGCGCGAGTTGATTTGAGTGGCCGCGACGACAACGATATCCGCTTCGATTTTTTTAAGCGTCAGGCGCAATGCTGCAATACTCGTTAGGTGCGCGGAAATCGGGTAGGAAAGATTGTCCGCGGCACGTTTTAACAGGTCGGCGTATTCAGGGTTTTCTGTGACTAACGCGATGCGCATGGCTAAGCTCCCGATTGATCCGCTGGGAGAGATACAGCAATGCTTGTGCCAATCGTATTAAATTTATATTATTCAGCAGCTTAATGGAAAGATGGGTCTCCGCAAGAGGGTTTCTTGCACCATCAGCTATGCAGTATCAAAGAGGGGTGAGTCATTATGGGGCGAACTGTGTGACAGCGGATAGATGAGATCAGCCTACCTGCCCATCGCGCGCTGCTTTAAGGACGAGGTCATCAAATTCCTCGCCGCTCATCAAGCCGTGTTCGGTGACGATGTCGCGCACCGGTCGTCCTGTTTTTTCGGATTCCTGGGCGATCTTGGCGGCGGCGGCATAGCCGATTCGTGAGTTCAGTAGGGTGGCGAGGCCGACGCTGTTGTGGAGAAATTCCAGGCAGCGTGCGCGGTCCACGGTGAGTTCTTTAAGATTAAACTCGATGGTAGCGTTGATGGCGTTAGCCAACCAGTCCATGGCGTCGAATAAGGCTGAGCCGAGCGCAGGCATCATCACATTGAGCTCCAGTTGACCGGCCTGGGTCATCATGGCGATCGCCGTGTCCTGGCCGAGCACCTGGTAACAGACTTGATTCAGCATTTCAAACATCACCGGGTTGACCTTGCCGGGCATGATGCTGGAGCCAGGCTGCACGGCGGGCAGCACGATCTCACCGAGGCCGGTGCGCGGCCCGGAGGCGAGCAGGCGCATGTCGTTGGCGATGCGGATCAGTTCCAGTGCGGTGTCACGGATCGCGCCGGAAAGATGTTGTAGATCGCTCATGGATTGCATTTGCGCGACCAAGTCTTGCGCGGGACGAAGCGGCTCTCCTGTCAACCGTGCCAACTCCCCCGCGACCTTTTCAGTATAGCCGGGCGCGGCATTGAGGCCGGTACCGACGGCGGTGCCGCCCAGGCCGATCTCACATAACGGTGCGCGTGTCTCTCCGATACGTTTGGCGCAGCGCCGCAAGGTCCAGGCGTAGGCATTAAACTCTCGCCCCAAGGTGGTCGGCACGGCGTCTTGCAAATGGGTGCGGCCGCTTTTGACGGTATCCTGCTCACGTTCACCAATGCGCGCGTATTCGTCGGCCATGAGCTGAACCGCCGTCACCAGGCGCGGCAATTTGGCGAGTGCGGCGAGGCGGATGGCGGTGGGGATGGTGTCGTTGGTGCTCTGCCCCAGGTTGACGTGATCGTTGGGATGGATCGGTTTATAAACACCGCATTTGCCGCCGAGCGCTACATTGGCGAGGTTGGCGATCACCTCGTTGCTGTTCATGTTGTGGCTGGTGCCCGCGCCGGCCTGGAAGCGAGCCACAACGAACTGGTCGAGAAACTCGCCGTTCAGGATGCGATCACAGGTGGCGATAATGGCCTCGGCCAGTTCACTGGGGAGCACGCCGCACAGCCGATTGGCCTCTGCGGCCGCGTGCGTGATGCGCACGTGGGCGATGGTGAAGTACTGATCGGGCGGCCGCCCGCTGATCGGAAAATTGGCCAGTGCGCGCGCCGTTTGGATGCCGTACCAGGCGTCATTCGGCACCTTGAATTGGCCCAGGCTGTCCTGTTCGATACGGAAACTTTTGTTCTCGGATGTGCTCACGACACGAGACTCCTTTATTCCTCTATAATGGAAGCTCTGAATAAGTCCATCATGGACTTCTCAGAGCGCGAAAAGCAAAAACGTGGTCATAAGATTATTATGGTGCTTTTCTTCATTTTTCAAACACTTTCGTGTTGGAAAAATGGCGGTGCGTCCCTGCACCGCAGGAACCTCTGAATTAATCAGAGGTTCCGTAAATGCTTATTGTTGCCCGGAGGCGTATCTGTGTCATCCAATTTTTATCGAATGGTGCTTATTGTCGTGGCCTTGTGCTTCATGGTCACCGCGCAAGCCGCTGACAAGCCTGATTTTAGCTTATTCGATGTCAACGGGGTGAAACATCGTCTTTCGGACTACCGTGGCAAGTGGGTGGTGGTGAATTATTGGGCCACATGGTGCCCGCCCTGTCTCGAAGAATTGCCTGAACTGGACGCATTCCACAGCCGCCACAAGGGCAAAAACGCGCTGGTGCTGGGGGTCAATATGGAAGACATCCCGCTGGATAAGTTGCGTGAATTTGTGGAAGAGCATTTTATCAATTATCCGGTATTGCTCGGCGGCAACCGCGAACAGACAGCATTCGGTCCGCTGCCCGGTTTGCCTGTGACCTATCTCATCTCGCCGACCGGCGAGGTGGCCGCCAGTCATCTGGGGCGCGTGGATGCCGCTTCGATAGAAGAGTTTATTCGAGACAACAGCCCGGCCGAAGCTGCGCGCTCTGCTCCGAAACCGGCGAAGCACCCGAATCCGTGAGCGGCACACGACATGACTCAGTGTGTGAGGTGTTGGGTGTCGGGTAAGGTGCAGGGTGTGTTTTTTCGCGGCACCACACGCCAACAGGCTTTGTCGCTGGGTTTGGTAGGCTGGGCGCGCAACCTGCCTGATGGGCGCGTCGAGGTAGTGGCCTCTGGCGAAAATATCCAGGTTCAGTCGCTGTGCGACTGGCTCCAGGTAGGGCCGCCCCACGCTCACGTCACGGAGGTGGTCTGCGAGCCGGCCGGAGTGAAGAATCTCAGCGGATTTGAAATACGCTAAACCCCATGGAATTCCTGCCCATCTTTTTGCGTATCAAAGGTCGCGACTGCCTGGTCGTGGGGGGTGGCGAGGTGGCGGCGCGCAAGGTCGGATTGTTGTTGCGCGCGGGCGCGCGGGTCAGGGTGGTCGCGCCGGTGCTCTGCGCGGGCTTGCGGAGTCTGGTGGAGGAGAGGGGGCTCACTTATCTCGGCAGAGAATTTTTACCCCAGGATGTGCACGGCTGCACGCTGGTGATTGGCGCCACGGACGATCAGGCCGTGAATCGTCAGATCCATGAGATCGCCTCGCTGCGGCACATCCCGGTGAATATTGTGGACCAGCCCGAGCTGTGCAGTTTTATCCTGCCCTCTATCGTTGATCGTTCGCCTATCATGGTGGCGGTGTCGAGCGGCGGCGCTTCGCCGGTATTGGCGCGGTTGTTGCGCGCCAAGCTGGAGACCTTGGTACCCGCAACCTATGGCCGCCTCGCGGAACTCGCCGCGAGTTTTCGCCAGCAGGTGAAAAACAAAATCGAGGGTCTGGCGCAACGCCGTGTATTTTGGGAGAAGATACTGCAAGGCCCGGTAGCCGAGCTGGTGTTCGCCGGCAAGGACCAGGCCGCGCACGAGGCGCTGCAAACGGCGCTGGCCAAGTCCGGCACGGATACTCCGCCGCAAGGCGAGGTCTATTTGGTCGGCGCGGGGCCGGGCGATCCCGATCTGCTGACCTTCCGCGCCCTGCGCTTGATGCAGCAGGCCGACGTGGTGTTGCACGACCGGCTGGTGAGTCCTGAGATACTTGATCTGGTGCGCCGCGAGGCCGAGCGCATCTATGTCGGCAAGCGGCGCGCGCTGCACGCGGTGCGTCAGGAAGAGATCAATCAACGCCTGGTGGAGCTGGCCAAAGAGGGCAAACGCGTCCTCAGGCTCAAGGGCGGCGACCCGTTCATCTTCGGTCGTGGCGGTGAAGAAATCGCCACGCTCGCCGAACAGGGTATACCCTTCCAGGTGGTGCCCGGCATCACCGCCGCCAACGGCTGCGCCGCCTACGCCGGCATTCCGCTCACCCACCGCGATTATGCGCAATCCTGCGTGTTTGTCACCGGTCATCTCAAGGACGATAGTCTGGATCTCAACTGGGACGCGCTGGTGCAGCCACAGCAGACTATAGTGGTCTACATGGGTTTGGTGGGCGTGGATCGGCTATGTCATGAGTTGATCGCCCACGGCCTCAATGCCGATTTACCGGCGGCGCTGATTCAACAGGGCACCACCCGTCAGCAGCGGGTGTTCATCGGCAGCTTGCAAACGCTGCCGGGGATCGTCGCCGAGAGTGAGGTGCACGCCCCGACCCTGATTATCATCGGCGAGGTGGTGAAGCTGCATGACAAGTTGGCCTGGTTTGGCCCGGCGGCGTAGCCCATGTCAGAGCCTATAATAAGTATCAGCATTCCCGAGCAACGCCTGCGCCTGACAAAGGGTGATCGCCTATTGATGGATGTCGCGGTGAGCACCGCCAAGAACGGCGCGGGCGAGATCAACGGCAGTTTCCGCACCCCGCGCGGCGCCCACCTCATCCGCGCCAAGATCGGGGCGGGCTGTCCGGCCAACATGGTGTTCGTCAATCGCCGTCCTACCGGCGAACTCTATACGCCACAACTGCGCGCGCAATTTCCGCAGCGCGACTGGATACTCACGCGTATCTTATGGTTGAGCGGCACAGAGCCCGGCAAAAATCGCCTCGGTAATGTAGACACTATGCGGCGCTGCATTTACATCCACGGTTGTCCCGACGAAGACACGATGGGTATTCCCGGTTCGCACGGCTGCGTGAGGATGCGCAACAGTGAGCTAATTGAATTATTCGACCGCGTGCCGGCAGGCACGCGGGTATTGATCAGCGAATAGATTAGGGGCGCCCATATGTCTCTCGGCCCTGTAATGATGGATCTGGCGGGTATCGAACTCAGCGCCGAGGAGCGCGAGCGGCTGCGCCACCCCTTGGCCGGCGGCGTCATTTTATTCAGCCGCAATTATCACTCGCCGCAACAGGTGCAGGAACTGGTGAGCGCCATCCATGCGCTGCGTGAACCGCGCTTATTGGTGGCGGTGGATCATGAGGGTGGCCCTGTGCAGCGCTTTCGTGAAGGTTTTACCGCGCTGCCTGCGGTGCGCGGTTTTGGCGTCCTCTACG
>CAYUAZ010000081.1:0-8873 GCA_964442865.1 uncultured Gammaproteobacteria bacterium | reverse complement strand
GCCTACCGCCAGCCCATCACCCGCGCCGAGATCGAAGACATCCGCGGCGTAGGGGTGAGTACTCAAATCGTCAAGACCCTGCACGAACGCGAATGGATACGGGTGCTCGGCCACCGCGACGTGCCCGGCAAGCCCGCGCTCTATGGCACGACGCGCCATTTTTTAGACCACTTCAATCTCAAGAGTCTGGACGAACTGCCCACTCTCGCGGAGATCCGCGATCTGGACAACATCAATATCCAACTGGATCTGGGTGAGCTGCCGCCGGACAGCGGAGAGATGAATCCTGAGCAGCAACAGCAAGAACCGGGCTGACATGAAGTTGAAAAAATCCGTCCCGGGCACATCACGTTGTTCGGATAAACCACAGAAACATTCCAAGGCTCCACCCCACCGCCGCGCCGCCGCGCCGCGACCTCCTGTGTTGCAGAAAGCGCCGCCCCGCAGGGTGAGTGCTCCGCCTGTCCGTGCGGTCACAGAATCTGGCGAGAAGCTGCAAAAAGTCCTGGCTCGCGCCGGCTACGGCTCGCGCCGCGAGATCGAGGGCTGGATCGCCGAAGGGCGCATCACGGTCAACAAGCAGGTGGCCAAACTGGGCGACCGGATAAGCGAACACGACGCTATCCTCATAGACGGCCACCCGCCGCAGGCCCACCGGCTGGCCGGCCCAAAACGGCGCGTGCTGGCGTACTACAAACCGGAAGGCGAGGTCTGTACCCGCACCGATGAGAAAGGCCGAGCGACTATCTTCGATCACCTTCCCAATCTCCGTAACGGCCGCTGGATCGCTGTCGGCCGCCTCGACATCAGCACCATGGGCCTGATTCTGCTCACCACCGACGGCGAACTGGCTCATCGTCTCATGCACCCTTCGAGCGAGGTCGAGCGCGAATACGCGGTACGGGTTCTGGGCGAGGTCGCGCCAGAGGTGCTGCAAGCCTTGCAGCAAGGCGTGCCGCTGGAAGACGGCATGGCGCATTTCGATGCCATTCAAGAAGCGGGCGGCACGGGCGCCAACCACTGGTATCACGTCGTGCTCAAGGAGGGCCGTAACCGCGAGGTGCGCCGCCTCTGGGAATCGCAGGGCGTCACGGTGAGCCGTGTGACGCGGGTGCGCTATGGCCCGGTCACTCTGGGGCGGCGGCTGCGCGCCGGACAGTGGCGCGAACTGGAGAGCGGCGAGGTACAGGCTTTGGCGCAGCACGCAGGGCTGGAACAAATTCCCGCGCCGCGCGACCAAGCGGTGACCCAACCCAAGAAGGTCAGGTCCGTTAAAAAATCCGATGCGGCGCGCCGTATCGCCCCACGCCGCCCCAACCACCGCTAGACACCTGCACGACGTTTACCGGCGTCTGCATCGGGCTTACGGCCCGCAACATTGGTGGCCCGGCGAGACGCCCTTCGAGGTGATGGTGGGCGCGGTGCTCACCCAAAATACCGCCTGGAGTAATGTCGAAAAGGCGATTGCCAATCTGAAACAGGCGCGCGCCCTGGATGCCAACGTCATCGCCACCACCCCGCACGCCCGTCTAGCCCGCTGGCTCAAGCCTTCCGGTTATTTCAATATCAAGGCCCAACGGCTGGGTAATTTTTGCCGCTGGTATTTGGCCCAGGGCGGTTTTGCATCACTCAACTCATGGGACACGGCGCAGCTGCGGCACGGCCTGCTCTCCGTCAATGGCGTTGGGCGGGAGACGGCGGACGATATATTGCTCTATGCCTTTGCGCGGCCGGTGTTTGTTATAGATGCCTACACCCGGCGGCTGCACAGTCGGCTCGGACATATTCACGGGGATGAAGGTTATGAAAGCGTGCGAATGTTTTTTGAATCCGCACTCGAGGGTCGCTCTCGGCGTCCTGCCTCCCGCGACATTAGTACATCCATGTACGTCAGAAATCGAGAAAAGGTCAAATTATTCAACGAGTTTCATGCCTTGATCGTGAGGCATGGCAAAGAGGTCTGTAGACCCCGTCCACGCTGCCGGGAGTGTTGCCTGCTAAGCGCTTGCCCTTCGGCCAAGCCGTAGCCATACCGTTGCAAGCGGTACGGTTTTAGGATTATGCTGCGGCTTCTAATGTCGCCTGCCTGAGAGAGCCATGAAAAAAATAACCCGTCGTGACTTCGTAAAACTGTCCGGTGCAGCATTGGCCACCACCGGTCTGAGTGGCGTGCCCCTTGTCAGCGAGGCGAAACCCAGGGCGGCATCACTTGGCAAGGCCTATCTGCCCAAGGCCAAAGGGCCGCGCGTGGTGGTGGTGGGTGGCGGCACCTCGGGTTTGACTATTGCCAAATATCTCAAGAAAGAATACCCCGCCTTCGACGTGGTGATGGTGGAGAAACGCGACATGTACAGCTCCTGTTTCTCCAGCAACCTATGGTATTCCGATGTGGTCGGTCTGGAGTTTCTTGCGCGCCACAGTTTTCTCGATGCCGCGCGCAACGGCGGCTATCTGTTTTTCAACGCCACCTGTATCGGCCTGGACCGCGCGAGCCGTACGCTGCTGACCAATCTCGGCGAGATCAAGTACGACTACCTGGTGATCGCGCCGGGTATAGATTACGACTACGAGAAAATCGGCATCAAGGATCCGGAAACGGAATATCGCCTGCGCAGCGAATACCCCGCTGGATGGATGTCCGCGATGGAGCACGTCGCCATCAAGAACAAGGTGCAGAATTTCAAGGGCGGCGTATTCGTGCAGACCGTGCCGGCCGGCAATTTCCGCTGCAAGCCGGCGCCTTATGAGCGGGCCTGCATGATCGCTGCGCACTTCAAGAAAAATAATATCAAGGGCAAGGTGCTGGTGCTCGACAAGAACGAGGACATCGCGGTCAAGAAGACCGGCTTTCACGCGGCCTTCAATGAACTTTACAAGGATTACGTGGAGTACGTACCTTCGGTCAATATTACCGGTGTCAATGTGGAAAACAAAACCATCGAGACCGAATTCGACTCCTATCAGTTTGATGACGCCGCGATCTACCCGCACGTGCGCGCCTCGCGCCTGCTTGAGCAACTGGATTTGGCCGACCTCAAAACCCCGCAAAAGGAAGCGCGTATAGACGTGCTGAAGTATCACCTGTTGGGTGACCCGCGCGTGTACATCACCGGTGATGCGCGGCCAATGGGTTTTCCCAAGAGCGCGCACCTGGCCAATAGCGAAGGCCATTACGTCGCACGGGTCATCGCCGCGCATGCGCAAGACCAGGAAATTGCATGGCAGAGTCCCGCCAGCCTGTGCTATTCGATGGTCAGTATCGAGCCGCAGGAGGCGATCAGTATGTGGGTAAGCTTTAACTATGACCCTCAAGCCAAGACCTTTGCGCCCGACAAGCCCGCCACCGGCACTGATGAAGCGCGTGATGGGAAGAAGGGCGCCGGCGCCCTGGAATGGGCGCGCGGCCTGTACGGTGATCTGTTCGGAGAGGCATAACTATGGACTTTACATTTATCATGTTCGGTATCGCGGCGCTGATTATGATCACCGCCTGGGTCGTTTCGCTGTTTGCCGGTCGAGGCTGAGGCAACAACCGTTGTTGTCCATGTCAGGGCATGCCCTGACTCTTTTTTAGCGCCCCGTGCGTTGTTCCAATCTGTAGTGATTGCACCCTCTCAGCCCCGACTGTCCTTTGTGCGTAGCGTCGCCGAAGGCATCGAGCTACGGCTGGGGATAACGATGGATTTTGCATTTATCATCCCCGGCGCCGGTCGTTCGGTGATCGTGGGCGTGCTCGGTGACAGATTGAAGGTGAAGGTGGTTGCTGCGCCGGAGGATGGCAAGGCAAACAAGGCGGTCATCGCCCTGATTTCAGAATGGCTGGGTGCGGACATGGTGGAAATTGTTTCCGGTCACACCCATCCGGAAAAGGTCGTGCGGGTGCGCGGTGTGGCGAAGATAGGCGAAGATCATTTATCTGTATTGAAGTGAAACCTTCCACGCCCTTAAAGCTGGTACAGAACAAGCAGCTCCACCCTGCCGTTCAAGCGCGGAGGATTCCGCATCTGCGCAACGGGCTGGCGCTGATCCTGTTGGCGGGCTTGTACAGCTATGTGGTCTTGGCGATGCAGGGCGGTCTTCACCTGGTGGTGGCGCCGTTGGTGATCGCGCCGTTGGGCTATCATGCCTTCAAGGGGAGACCATTCATCCGCAAAGTGTTGCCTGCGACGGTACCCTGGGCAGGCGCACCCGTCCTTGTGGCGGCAGGCCTTGATAATGCGATAGAAGCGGTGTTTGTCCACTCCTTTCTTATCGGCATGGTGGTGGTGCAGGTGTGGGAAGCGGCGCTGTGGTTGGGCCGCTGGATGGTCTCCAAGCTCGCCGGTGTAGTAGCCCATCGCCCAAAATAACGTACCTGCTTTGCCCCTCCGCCTCGGCCGCGCATCGCGGCCTGAGCATTACACCCTCTGGCTGAACCGCCCGTGTCTGGCGCCGGCAAGCAGGCTCTGGAAAAGCCCGCCGCTCAGGCGGATCAGATCTTCATGGTCCCCCGCCTCGAAATAGATCTCAGACTGTTCTATCAGGCTGTCATCCACGATGGTGGGCATGCCATAGGCCATGCCCAGCGGTGGGACTGCGCCGGTTTGACAATCCTTAAAGAGCGGAGTGAGTTCGCTCTCCACCGCAAGCCGAAGTTTGCGGTTAAGCTGCTCACTCAACCTGCCGAGCTTGATGTGGTGGGTGGCCGGTACCACCGCCATGAGATAGCCGTCGTCGTCCTCGAGCAGTACGGCCTTGGCGAGGGCATCGCCCGGGATGTGCGCGGCCTCGGCGGTCTCGAGGCTTGAAAGGGTGCGGGGATGGGATATCACTTCGTAGCGTACCCCCTTGCTCATCATGTAGTCTTCAAGAGTGTGTGCGATAGCCATGTCAGCTCCTCCTGTCGTTGGGTTTTCTACAATGTTTGCCAGATCAGTATACATCTTAAGAACACCCTGAAATCAAGACATTATTAGGATAATTGATCTTAATCAATGTGCCTGCATGTAGATCGGAATACCCTGATTCCTGATGAAAATCCATCAATTGGAAATAACACGAGCTGACCCGGTTATTCGAGATGGGATCAAGCTATAGCTATTTCGAACACGACGCCGATGTCGGCGTTATCGGCTGCGGCGATACTGCGGAGGCCGCCTTCGTTGCGGCGGCCGAGGCTATGTTTGCAATCATGACGGATATCACGAAGGTGAACGACGTCGTACGCGTCCAGATCGCCTTCGAGGAGTCCGATTTGGATCTGGCGTTGGTCACTTGGCTAAATAACCTGCTCACCGAGGCTCGCATGGAGAGACTGATCTTCAGTCGCTTCGCCCTGCAAAGAAACGAAACAAATTGGCATGGTGAGGCGTGGGGCGAGCCGTGGCGTGCAGAGATGGAGAGGGGAGTGGAGGTCAAGGGCGCGACGCTGACGATGCTTTCCGTGAAGCAGGTCGAGGCGGGCTGGGAGGCGCGTTGCGTGGTGGATGTTTGAAGAGGGTGATGTCATGGACATGAGCCGGTTGAGTAAAATTGACGACACGTGCTGGAGTGTCAAACCATCTGCTGGTGAGCAGGCCGCGCCGGTACGGATGTACGGCAGCGAAGCGTTGCTCGCTTCGATGGACGACAAAGTGCTCGAGCAGATCACCAATGTGGCGAAGCTGCCGGGTCTGGTCGGCGCCGCCATGACCATGCCGGACGCACACTGGGGTTATGGATTTCCCATCGGCGGGGTTGCCGCGTTTGATCCCGAACAAGGCGGCATCATTTCTGCGGGCGGTGTGGGATTTGATATCTCTTGTGGCATCCGCTGTCTGCGTACCAACCTTACCCTCACAGACATCACGCCGCAGTTGGAGAGCCTGGCCGATGCCTTGTTTCACACCATCCCCGCAGGGGTGGGGGAAGAGGGGCAGCTTAAATTCGCGCCGGCGCAGCTCGATGAAGTGCTGCTGGGCGGCGCAGAGTGGGCGGTGCGGCAAGGCTATGGCGTGCCGGAAGATCTGGAGTACATCGAGGAACGCGGCCGTGTGACGGGCGCGGCGCCGGAAAATGTCTCGGATCACGCCAAGAAACGCCAGCGCGGCGAGATGGGCACCCTGGGCTCCGGCAATCACTATCTCGAGGTACAGGTCGTGGATCACATTTACGATCAGCAGGCGGCGCAGGCGTTTGGGCTCAGAGAAGGTCAGATCGTGGTTTCCATACACTGCGGTTCGCGCGGCTTGGGTCATCAGATCGGCACGGAGTATCTGGTGACGCTGGCCAAGGCCGCGAGCCGGCTGGGTATTACTCTGCCGGACCGGGAATTGGCGTGCGCCCCGATTCAGTCGCCGGAAGGTCAGGAATATATCGGCGCAATGAACGCCGCCATCAACTGCGCGCTCGCCAACCGGCAGATACTCGCCCACCTCACTCGTGAAGTATTCGACAGGATAATTTCGAACACCACACTCGAAACCCTGTTCGATGTTTCGCACAACACCTGCAAAGTAGAGAAGCATAAGGTGGACGGCAAGGCACGGCTGCTCCATGTCCACCGCAAAGGCGCGACCCGCGCCTTCGGGCCGAATCACCCGGCACTGCCGGAGCGTTACCGCGCGGTAGGCCAGCCGGTCATCATCGGCGGCAGCATGGGTACCGGTTCCTATGTGCTGGCAGGCACTGCGGAAAGTGAAAACCAGGCCTATTCCTCGGCCAGTCACGGCGCGGGGCGCGCCATGAGCCGTCACCAGGCGCTGCGCCAGTGGCGCGGCCGGCAACTGATAGACGAATTGGCCGAACGCGGCATTCTGATCCGCACCCGCTCCATGCGCGGCGCGGCCGAGGAAGCCCCGGGCGCTTACAAAGACGTGGACCTGGTCGCGGAGGCGACGGAAAAGGCAGGCCTCGCCAGGCGTGTCGCCTTTCTGCGCCCCAAGGCATGTATTAAGGGTTAGCCAAATGATCTTATCAACAAAAAACTGCCTGCACCTCGCCACCAAGCTTGCCGAGTACACGCGCACCGGCCTGCTCGATTACGAAGTAAAAAGGTTTGCCGACGGGGAGTATTATTACCGTCTGCAATATCTCAGGAAACCTAAATCGGTAATACTGCTCGGCAACATTACTCCTGATCCCGCTTCGATCTTTGAACTGCTTGCGCTCGCCGAGGCGCTGGCAGACAGTCGTATTGGAATCCAAACACTGTGCGTGCCTTATCTTGGCTATAGCCGTCAGGATCGGCAGAGCGAGAAGGGGGAGGCGGTGCTGGCGCACCTGGTCGCTGAGATGCTCAACCGCATCCCCGCGAAAAAAAGGGTGTTTGTGGATCTGCACAGCGACACCGTGCGTGCCATGCTGTCCCCGCATACGGAGGTGTTTTGCCTGCCGTTGATCGTGCGGCAGCCGCTTGCTCGGGGCATTGACGTTGTCGTCGCCCCGGATAAAGGCGCGCAGGCACGGGCCAAGCATATCGCAGGCGATGTACCCGTCATCACCATGCTCAAGCACCGCCCCAAACACAATATCGTTGAGCGCGCGCCGATGAGTTATCCCGTCAAGGGCAAGAGGGTGCTGATGGTGGACGATATGATAGACACCGGGCGCACCATTGCCTCGGCGGCGATTCTTCTGAAAAGGCAAGGGGCCAAGTCCATCACGGTGGCGGCGACACACGGCATTTTTTCCCCGCCCAGCTATAAGATTCTGACCTCCGCCCCCATCAATAAAATTTTGGTCGGAGACACGCTGGCCCCGCACGTTCCGCCCGGCGGCCGCGTGGTGTCCATCGCACACCGGCTTGCAGAGGCGTTGTAAAGGACTAAGAACTTATCCATAGATAATTTACCGCAGAGGACGCAGAGGAATACCATCAAGAAGGTTTTGTTTCTCCTCCGCGCCCTCCGTGGTGAAGCCTTTTCATCGCAAGGGACACAGGGGAACTATTTATGGATATGCTCTTAATGACCTGTTTAGCCAAAGATAAGGGAGGCAATCATGCTGTTTCAGAATCGTGACGAAGCCGCGCAATTGTTGTCGAAAAACCTCACGCAATACCGTGGTAAAAATCCTCTGATACTGGCCATCCCGCGCGGGGCGGTGCCCATGGGCAAACTGATCGCCGCCGAGCTGGGCGGCGAGTTGGACGTTGTATTGGTGAGAAAACTGCGCGCGCCGGGGAATCCTGAGTTCGCCATCGGTTCGATGGATGAGACGGGCTGGACCTATGTGGCGGACTATGCCGCCGGGGTGGGTGCAAGCGAGAGTTACATAGAGGCCGAAAAGCGGGCGCAGATGGAAACCATGCGCACCAGGCGCGCCCAATACACACCCGTGCACCCGCCGGTGGATCCAAAAGGCCGCATTGTCATCGTCGTGGACGACGGGCTTGCCACCGGCGCCACCATGATATCGGCCCTGCATGCCTTGCGCGCCAAGCAGCTCGAAAAACTGATTGTCGCCGTGCCGGTGGCCTCCCCGGAGGCCTTGCGCAAAGTGCAGCCCTATGCGGACGAGGTGGTGTGCCTGCATGCGCCGGAATATTTCCAGGCCGTAGGCCAGTTCTATACGGACTTTCCGCAGGTGGACGATGGAGAGGTGATTGCCATTTTGCGTGAGAGCAAGCAAAGGCAGCAGCCACACTAGTAGGCTGTTGAAATACAGCCTGCGTGCGGTGCAGGGATGCGTGTTGGGAAAGGCCCAAAATGGCCTTTTACAACAAACTACTAGCCTAGTTGGAGGGGATTTTGCGCATTATGGGGATATTTTGTGATTTGTTGGTTCTCCACTTTGGCCTCAAAATTCTTAATGTAATTAGACTTATTCCGTTGTAGCGTCTTGCTTCGCGGGGCCACCGCTGGGCCCGCCCCTCTTTCCCGGCTTTTTCCGGTTCCGGCAAGCATTTCGAGAAC
>CAYUAZ010000080.1:0-8981 GCA_964442865.1 uncultured Gammaproteobacteria bacterium | reverse complement strand
AGGGGGTGGACGGTGCCCAAGAGGGACTTACAACTCGAACAGTTGATAGAGCCGGCGGTACGGGCTTTAGGCTATGAGCTGGTGGGTATTGAGCATCTGTCTCAGGGCCGCCACTCGCTGCTGCGGATATATATAGACAGCCCGAGCGGCATCGGCCTGGAGGACTGCGAAAAGGTCAGCCACCAGGTGAGCGGGGTGCTGGACGTGGAGGACCCGATTCATGGTCAGTACGACCTGGAGGTGTCCTCGCCGGGGCTGGACCGGCCGCTGTTCGGCCCCGAGCATTTTGTGAAGTATGCGGGCAGTACGGTAAAGATTCGACTGCAAACGCCGATTGCCGGTCAGCGTAATTTTACCGGTGTGTTGCAGGGTATGCGCGGTACGGATGTGGTGATTATGGAAGAGGGTGTGGAACGTGTGTTGCCCCACGCCTCGATTGCCAAGGCACATGTGGTGCCTGAATACAGCAGCCGGTAGCGACTCGCTACTCGCTACTCGCTACTTTTTTAAGGTGATGTATGAATAAAGAAATATTACTGGTGGTTGACGCCGTCTCCAACGAGAAGGGCGTGTCGAAGACTATTATTTTTGAGGCCATCGAGGCCGCGCTGGCGACGGCCACCAAGAAGCGTTATCTGGGCGAGGAGATTGAGGTCCGGGTGAGCATCAATCGCGAGACGGGTGAATACCAGACCTTCCGTCAATGGCTGGTGGTGCCGAATGACGCGGAGGAGTTCAACCCCAGCACCCAGATCAAGCTCATGGATGCGGAAGACGTGCACCTGGGTATAGAGCTCGGCATGTTTATCGAAGAGCCGATGGAGTCGGTGAGCTTCGGGCGCATCGCGGCGCAAACAGCGCGTCAGGTCATCGTGCAAAAGGTGCGCGACGCGGAGCGCGCCCAGGTGGTCGAGGCCTACCAGGAGCGCCGCGGCCAGCTCGTCACCGGCGTGGTCAAGCGGGTGGAGCGCGGCAGCGTCATACTCGATCTCGGCAGCAACGCCGAGGCGCTGATCGGCAAGGACGATATGATCCCGCGCGAGCCGGCACGGCCGGGCGACCGGATCCGCGGCTATCTGCGCGAGGTGCGTGCCGAGGCGCGTGGCCCGCAGTTGTTCGTGAGCCGCACGGCCCCGGAATTGCTGATCGAACTGTTCAAGCTGGAGGTGCCGGAGGTGGGCGAGGGCTTGATCGAGATCATGGGCGCGGCGCGCGATCCGGGGTTGCGCGCCAAGATCGGGGTAAGATCGAAGGAACCGCGCATAGACCCGGTCGGGGCATGCGTCGGCATGCGCGGCTCACGGGTGCAGGCGGTATCGAGCGAACTCGCGGGCGAGCGCGTGGACATCATTCTGTGGGACGAAAACCCGGCCCAGTTCGTGATTAACGCCATGTCCCCCGCCGAGGTCAAGTCCATCGTGGTGGACGAAGAGGCCCACAGCATGGATGTGGCGGTGGCCGAGGACCAGTTGTCGCAGGCCATCGGTCGCGGCGGCCAGAATGTGCGGCTGGCGAGCCAGCTTACCGGTTGGGAACTCAACGTCATGACCGAATCCCAGGCCGATCAAAAGAGCGAGGCCGAGGCGGAATCTTTGCAGGCCATGTTCCGCGAACAACTTGATGTGGACGATGACGTCGCCGCGATCCTGGTGCAGGAAGGCTTTTCCAGCATCGAGGAGGTGGCCTACGTGCCGGTGCAGGAAATGCTGGCCGTGGAGGAATTCGACGAGCAACTGGTCGAGGAGTTGCGCAACCGCGCCAAGGACGTGCTGATCACCCGCGCGATCGCCACCGAAGAAAGGACAGGCGCGCCCGAACTGGCGGCTGACCTGCTCGAAATGGAAGGCATGGACGAGCCGCTTGCGCACACACTGGCGAGCCACGGTATCATAACGATGGAAGATCTGGCCGAACAGTCGGTGGATGAGCTGGCGGATATCGCCGGTCTCGACAGCGAGCGCGCCGGTAAACTCATCATGACGGCGCGAGCGCCGTGGTTTGCCAACGAGCAGAAACACTAAATCTGTCTAGAGTCAATTGAATGCCTGATGTCACTGTAAAACAATTCGCCGATGTCGTCGGCATCCCGGTCGAGCACCTGATCACCCAATTGGGTGAAGCGGGCCTGGCCGTCAAGAGCGCCGACGAGACGATCAACGACAACGAGAAGCTCAAGTTGCTGAGCCATCTGCGACGCAGTCATGGCGAGGGCGATACCCTGGGCGCCACCGAGCCGCGCAAGATCACCCTCAAGCGCAAAACGGTCAGCGCCCTGAAGCAGACCGGTGCGCAAGGCAAGACCGCTAAATTGGTCAGCGTGGAGGTGCGCAAGAAACGCACCTATGTCAAGCGCAGCGTCGTGCAGGAGGAGGAACAGGAACGCGCCGAGCAACTGAGTGTGGAGCGCGAAGCCGTCGAGCAAGAGGGCGCCAAACTCAAACAGGAACAAGAGGAAAAAATACGCGCCGAAGCCGCCCGGGTTGAGGAGGAGGCGCGGCTCAAGGCTGAACAGGAAGCCAAGCTCAAGCCGGAACAGCAAGAGCGGGGCAAGAAAGAAGCCCCTGCCGCTGCGGCCAAGGAATCCGCCAAGCCCGCCGCCGCCGAGGCCGACAAGAAACCCAAATGGCGCCCCGACAAGGGCGAGCGCGATACCAAATACGGCCGCGAAGAATTACATGTCGCCACCGACATGGCGAGCCGCCGCAAAAAGAAAACCAAATTCCGGGGCGCCACCGTCGCGTCGCCAACCCGTCATGGTTTTGAGAGACCCACCGCGCCCATCGTGCGCGAGGTAGGTATCCCCGAGACGATCACCGTGGCGGAGTTGGCGCAGCGCATGTCGGTCAAGGCCGCCGAGGTCATCAAGGTGATGATGAGGATGGGCAGCATGGTGACCATCAATCAGGTGCTGGATCAGGACACCGCTGCGGTCGTGGTCGAGGAAATGGGCCATAGCGCCAAACTGTTGAATGAAAACGCCCTGGAGATAGATCTGGGCCTGACAGCGGAGACCGGCGGCGAGAGGATTTCCCGCGCCCCGGTGGTCACCATCATGGGACATGTGGATCACGGCAAGACCTCGCTGCTGGACTATATCCGCGCCACCAAGGTGGCGACCGGCGAGGCGGGCGGGATCACCCAGCACATCGGCGCCTACCACGTGGAGACGCCGAAAGGCATGATTACCTTCCTCGATACGCCGGGCCACGCCGCGTTCACCGCCATGCGCGCGCGCGGCGCCAAGGTTACCGACATTGTGGTGCTGGTAGTCGCTGCCGATGACGGCGTGATGCCGCAAACCATCGAGGCCATCCAACACGCCAAGGCCGCCAACGTCCCGATCGTGGTCGCGGTCAACAAGATAGACAAGCCCGAGGCCGATCCGGATCGTGTCAAGCAGGAATTGGTCAAACACGAGGTCGTGCCCGATGATTGGGGTGGCGATACCATCTTCGTCAGCGTCTCGGCCAAGACCGGCGCCGGTGTGGATGCCTTGCTCGATTCCATTCTGGTGCAGGCCGAGGTGCTGGAGCTGGCCGCCGTCAAAGACTGCCTCGCCTCCGGCGTGGTGATCGAGTCCAGCCTCGACAAAGGCCGCGGGCCGGTTGCCACCGTGCTGGTTCAGAACGGCACCTTGCGCAAGGGCGACATCCTGTTGGCGGGTTCGGAATACGGCCGGGTGCGCGCACTGCTGGACGAGACCGGTAAATCGCTTAGCGAAGCTACCCCGTCCATGCCGGTGATGGTGCTGGGACTGGCGGGGACGCCCAACGCCGGCGACGACGTGGTAGTGGTCGCCGATGAGCGCAAGGCCCGCGAGATCGCCTTGTTCCGCCAGGGCAAGTTCCGCGACGTAAAACTCGCACGCCAGCAGTCGGGCAAGCTCGAAGATGTCTTCTCACGCCTGGAAGAGGGCAAGATCAGCACCCTCAATCTCCTCATCAAGGCCGATGTGCAGGGCTCGGTCGAGGCGCTTTGCGAGTCGTTGCAGAAGCTCTCCACGGATGAGGTCAAGGTACGCATCATCGCCAGCGGCGTGGGCGGCATCAACGAATCGGACATCCATCTCGCGGTGGCCTCGGGCGCCATCGTGATCGGCTTTAACACCCGCGCCGACACCACCGCGCGCCGCTTGGTCGCCGACGAAGGCGTGGACCTGCGCTACTACAGCGTCATCTACAACGTCATAGACGAGGTGCGCGCCGCCATGACCGGCATGCTCGCCCCCGAGTTCAAGGAACAGATCATCGGCCTGGCTGCAGTGCGCGACGTGTTCAAATCCTCCAAGCTCGGCGCGATCGCCGGCTGCATCGTGGTGGAAGGCGCGGTGCGTCGCAACAACCCGATCCGGGTGCTGCGTGACAACGTGGTGGTCTATGAAGGCGAACTCGAATCGCTGCGCCGCTTCAAGGACGATGTCAACGAGGTGCGCGCCGGGACGGAGTGCGGCATCGGCGTGAAAAACTACAACGATGTGCAGGTCGGCGATCAGATCGAAGTGTACGAGCGCGTGCAGGTGGTTAGGAAACTCTAACTACAGGGGCTAGGGACTAGGGGCTAGGGAAACCCCAAATCCTACAGCCCCTAGCCCCTAGCCCCTAGCCCCTGTATTTATGAAAGAATTCAACCGCACCCAGCGCATGGGCGATCAGATACAGCGCGAGTTGGCGCAACTGATCCAGCAGCAGATGGCCGATCCGCGGCTGGGGATGGTTACTGTCTCCGCGGTGGAGATATCGCGCGACCTGGCCCATGCCAAGGTGCTCATCTCGGTGCTGGATGAGCAACACGACGTGCAGGCCAGCCTCGATGTGTTGAACAAGGCGGCGGGTTACCTGCGCCATGAACTCGCGCAACGCACCAAGATGCGCGTCACACCCCGGTTGCGCTTTGTCTACGATCCCACCTTGAAATACGGTTCTAAGCTCTCCGCCCTGATTGATGCCGCGGTCAATGAAGACCGCACTCATCATAGAGATGAGTAAGGTATACAAAGACATCCACGGCATCGTTCTGCTGGATAAGCCGGTGGGGTTGAGCTCAAACGCCGCCTTGCAGACCGTCAAGCGCCTCTATCAGGCGCGCAAGGCCGGACACACGGGCAGCCTCGACCCGCTGGCCAGTGGAATGTTGCCGATCTGCCTGGGCGAAGCCACCAAGTTCGCCGGTTTTTTGCTGGACACGGATAAACGCTATCGCACGGTGTGCAGGTTGGGAGTCACCACCACCACCGGCGACAGCGAGGGCGAGGTCATCGCCGTAAAACCGGTTACCGGCTACACGAGGGCGAAGATCGAAGAGGTGCTGTCACGGTTCACTGGGCCGTTGCTGCAAATCCCGCCGATGTATTCCGCCCTCAAACAGGCGGGACAACCGCTTTATCGTCTCGCCCGGCGTGGCCTGAGTGTGGAACGCGCACCCCGTGAGGTGATGATCCATAGTCTGACATTGTTGCGCTATGAGGGTGAGGAGCTTGAGCTGGAGGTGCACTGCTCCAAGGGCACCTACATCCGCACCCTGGCCGAGGATATAGGTGCGGTGCTTGGCTGCGGGGCCCATGTCGCCGCCTTGCGCAGGCTGTCCGTCGGCGGCTTTAGCGAAGGACAAATGCACAGCCTGGAGGATTTGCAGCGGCTGGCGGCACGAAGCGCCGATGTATTGGAGCAGGCGTTGTTGCCCATGCAGTGTGTGTTGCAACACTGGCCGGAGGTCAGCCTTACGGACGATGCGGCTTTCTATCTAGGTCAAGGCCAGGCGGTGCGGGTCGCCGCCGCGCCGCAGGACGGCTGGGTCACGCTCTACTCGCGGCAAGGCTTTTTAGGCATAGGCCAAGTCCTCGCTGACGGCAGGGTGGCGCCCAAGCGGCTTGTCAATAGCACGCCTCAGACGCTTACTTGAACCGCAGGCCGTTATTTATCTTCCAATTCAGGGCCGTTTTTTTTATAATACTTTATTAAATTCGAGCAGATGAGAGTCAGGAGTCAACTATGCCACTAAACAGTGAACAAAAAGGACTTGTAGCCAAGGAATATCAGCGCGCGCCGAGGGACACCGGTTCACCCGAGGTCCAGGTTGCATTGCTGTCCGCGCAGATAGATCATCTGTCCGGCCACTTCAAGCTGCATACCCACGATCACCACTCCCGGCAGGGCCTGTTGCGCATGGTCAGCCAACGCCGCAAGCTGCTGGATTATCTCAAGAAGAAGAACATCGATAAATACCGTGAACTCATTGCCCGTCTTAAGTTGCGCAAGTAACTTCGCCCTCGGCGCAGGTTCTCTTTCCGTTTTACCCGATTTCAGCACGTAAGGAACACGCAGTGAACCCTATTAAGAAGAGTTTCCAGTACGGTGACCATACCGTCACCATCGAGACGGGTGAAATCGCCCGCCAGGCCTCCGGCGCCGTCATGATAAGCATGGGCGACACCGTGGTCATGGTCACCGCCGTAGGCATCAGGGAAGCGCAAGCGGGCCGCGACTTTTTCCCGCTCACGGTCAATTATCAGGAGCGCACCTACGCGGCCGGCAAGATCCCCGGCGGCTTCTTCAAGCGCGAAGGCCGGCCCAGCGAAAAAGAGACGCTGACTTCGCGTCTGATAGACCGCCCCATCCGTCCGCTGTTCCCGAAAGGGTTCACCAACGAAGTTCAAATCATCGCCACCGTGGTCTCGCTGGATAAGCAAATTGATCCTGATATCGCTGCATTGCTCGGCGCCTCGGCCGCTCTGGCCATTTCCGGCATGCCGTTCATGGGGCCGATCGGCGCGGCGCGGGTCGGTTACTGCGATGGTAAATACTTGCTTAACCCCACCTACAGCCAACTGGAAAAATCGGACCTCGACCTGGTCGTCGCCGGCACCCAGAACGCCGTATTGATGGTCGAGTCCGAGGCCAAGCAATTGCCTGAGGAAGTCATGCTCGGCGCCGTGATGTTCGGCCACCAGCAGATGCAGACGGCGATCAACGCCATCCGCGAATTGGCCGCGCAGGCCGGAACAACGTCGTGGGATTGGAAGCCTGCGGCCAAGGACGATAGTCTGCATCAGGCCATAGAAGCCGCCGGCCATGCGCTGATTGCCGAGGCGTATCAGGTCCGCGAGAAACAGGCGCGTCAAAACCGCCTGGCCCAGATCCGCACCGAGCTGGCCGCCAAGCTCGCCGGTGATGCCGCCGCTGACTGGAACGAAGAGGCGGTCAGTCACGCCATTGAAAAGCTGGAGAGCAAGGTGGTGCGCGAACAGATTATCGAGGGCAAGCCGCGTATTGACGGTCGCGACACGCGCTCCATCCGCCCCATCCGCATCCGCGCCGGCGTATTGCCGCGCACCCACGGCTCCGCCCTGTTTACCCGTGGCGAGACGCAGGCGCTGGTGGTAGCGACCCTGGGCACCGGGCGTGACGCGCAGTTGATAGACGCGATAGAGGGCGAACGCAAGGAACCGTTCATGCTCCATTACAACTTCCCGCCTTCCTGTGTCGGCGAGACCGGCATGGTCGGCAGCCCCAAGCGCCGCGAAATCGGTCACGGCCGCCTGGCCAAGCGTGGCCTGATCGCCGTGATGCCCACTATGGAACAGTTCCCTTATGTGATTCGCGTGGTCTCCGAGATCACCGAGTCCAACGGCTCCAGCTCGATGGCGAGCGTGTGCGGCTCCAGCCTCGCGCTGATGGATGCGGGTGTGCCGATCAAGGCCCCGGTGGCGGGCATTGCCATGGGCCTCATCAAGGAGGGCAGCCGTTTTGCGGTGTTGTCCGACATCCTGGGCGACGAGGATCACCTCGGCGACATGGATTTCAAGGTGGCCGGTTCCGCGCAGGGCGTCACCGCGCTGCAAATGGACATCAAGATTGACGGCATTACCGAGGAGATCATGGCCGCCGCCCTGGCGCAGGCCAGGGAAGGGCGCTTGCACATCCTCGGCGAAATGAGCAAGGTGCTCACCGAGCCGCGCAAGGAGATGTCCGACTACGCGCCGCGCATCGTCACCTTCAAGATCCATCCCGACAAGATCCGCGATGTGATCGGCAAGGGCGGCATCACCATCCGCGCCCTCACCGAGGAGACCGGCGCCACCATAGACATATCCGATGACGGCACCGTCAAGATCGCCTCGGTGGACAACGCCGCCAGCCTGGAGGCCCGCCGCCGCATCGAACAGATCACCGCCGATGTCGAGGTGGACAGGATCTACGAGGGCCGCGTCGCCAAGCTGATGGACTTTGGCGCCTTCGTAACCATTCTGCCCGGCCGCGACGGCCTGGTGCACATCTCGCAGATCTCCGAGGAGCGCGTCGAGAACGTCGGCGACAAGCTCAAGGAAGGCGACATGGTCAAGGTCAAGGTCCTGGAAATTGACAAGCAGGGCCGCATCCGCCTCAGCATGAAGGCGGTGGAACAAGTCGCACGAGTTTCCTCCTAAGCTCGACTGAACCCACACAAAGACGCACAGCGTCTTTGTGTGGGGTTTCCCCCTCCTTAATATCCCCGCTTGCTCTCGGCGAGCAGCTTGAGTAGCATGGATCTCCAGCTATACGCAAAGGGCCACTCATGCGGCGTTTTTTGATCGGTGTTCTCCTTATATCTTCCTTCATTCCGGCAACTCAAGCAGCGGGTGTCTATAAATGGGTGGACGAGCAAGGCAAGGTGCATTACGGCGACCGCCCGGGCGGGAAAAACGCCAGTAAGATCGCTGTGCCCAGCTCTCCACCTGCTAACGACAAATCCCTCAGCGAGCGCAATGCCAAGCGCGACAAATTGCTCCAGACGATGCAGGAAGAGCGCAAATCAAACGAGGAAGAAGTCTACAAGGCGAAACAGAAAGAGGCCGAGCGCGCGCAGCACTGCATCGAAGCCCAAGACAAGGTAAAGCGTTATGAGCGGGCACGCTATATATATAAGCCCACCGAAGGCGGCCAGGAAATTAACTTCAGTGAAGAGGAACGTGAAAAGGCCACAGCTGAGGCCAAAAAGGCCGTTGC
>CAYUAZ010000079.1:0-9074 GCA_964442865.1 uncultured Gammaproteobacteria bacterium | reverse complement strand
TTGAACAGCGGGTGGCTGTTTTGGAATATTTCCTTGGCGGCGTCCTGCACCTTGAACAAACCCGGGAATTTTTCCAGGATGAGCAGATCGAGCTGGGTGATAGACCCGAACAGATCGGAGATCTCGTCCAGTTTCTTGCGGGCATCGGAGTCCTCGACGCGGGTGATTCTGAGCGTCTCGTTACCCGAGCGCAGCCCCTCCAGGGCGGTGACGAACGCCGCCGCATCGTGGCGGAACAGGTCGGCGGCCTGGGCTGCGGCCTCGGAGCCGCGTCCGCCCTGAAACACCTTGTTCACGTGCGCAGCGATCTGCTGGCTGAGCGCCACTAGGCGCCCTGCGACGGCGATATTTTCCTGCTGCGACATCAGCCGCGTCATGGCCCTTTCACTTTCCGCCTGAGTCGCCTTCTCCACCGGTGCGCCCTTTTTGATGAGGGCGTCCAGCAGGTCTTCCGTGGCCTTGGTCAATTTGGGGCTCACCTCGTTAATCGCATGGGCGAACTCGGTAGATGCTTTCACCAACTGCTCGTTACTCAAAATGATATCGGCGTTGGCGCCATAGCGCTTCCACTCCTGCTCCACCTTACTAAGCTGCGGCCCCGCCGCATCGGGCGTGGCGGGCAGATCCGTGAGGGGATTACCGACCTTCAGTCGCGAGACGGTCTGGGCGAACTGGTCGCGCGCTTCTTTCAACTGCGGGAAGGCCTCTGAACGAGTGACGGCCGCCTCGGCGTTTTTGGCGATACGCTGTGACAGCACGCGCAGCTCGCCGGCCAGACTGATGTATTCCTTATCGTAGTTGGATTGCTGCCCCACGTAGCCGAAGTTAAGTGCCAGCAGGAAAATGAAGGCGACCAGGGCGCTAATCAAAAACACCAATTCTCTGTCTTGACCCAGAGCTTTACGAGGATTTATTTTCATACGTTACTCCCTACCCACCAAAGTTGTCATGCCACCCGCCGGGCGGGTAACGGTAATTAAATCACTGCGACTGCGAGCCATCAGACATTCGCCTGCAGGAAGGAGGGGCTTTGCACCAGTTTATGGGTGCTGAATACCGGCCACTGATCTTCCCCGAGCTTATAGCTGCCGCGCAAATACTCCCGGGCGAGGTTGATATCCGCCGGCGGCGCGGAGTTGTACTCCTCCTCCAGAAAATGGTTCATGCCCAGCACCTCATCTACCACCAATCCCGCGAACAGCCCCGCGTGCTGCACCACCAGCACCCGGCTGCGACGTCCTATAATTGGAGCCGGCCTGCCCAGAAAGGATTGCAGCGTGACGATGGGCAACAAATTGCCGCGCACATTGGCGATGCCCTTCAGCCAGGACTTTGCCCTCGGCACCTGGGACAGGCCGGGATAGGTCAATATCTCGCGCACCTCCAGCAGGGGAGCAACCAGCAATGCCTCGCCCAATCTAAACGCGATGCCAGACCAGGTCTGCTTGACCTCCTCCTGGCGCGGCAGACCCACCGCATGCTGTTTGCTGCGCCGGTCAATATCATGCAACAAGCCCATGGGGCCTTTGGGCACGGATTGAACCATCAGCGCAGCCTCACTCAGCTATCCCCTCAAACACCCAACGCAGCCTTGATCTTACTCAGCAGGTCCGCCTCGTTGACGGGCTTGGTCACGTAATCCTTGGCGCCCTGCCGCAGCCCCCACACCCGGTCGGTTTCCTGATCCTTGGTGGTGACGATGATGATAGGAACGGTGGCCGTGTCGGCGTTTTTGCTGATCTGGCGGGTGGCCTGAAAACCGCTGATGCCGGGCAGTACCACGTCCATCAGAATCAGTTCCGGCTTGATCTCCTTGACCTTGGCGATGGCTTCTTCACCAGATCCGGCCGTCAACACCTCGTGCTGATTGCGCTCCAGCAGCGTCTTCAGCACATGGGTGTCGGTGGGAGAGTCATCCACTATAAGTATGCGTGCCATTACTTTCCCCTCGTCTCCTAAAATTCAAGTCATTTAACCGGTAAGCCGCACATAATGCTGAAATCTAAGCAAACTACATGCCATTATGCCTGGTCTGACGGTCTCAGTGCGTTTTAACCACATAACGCTTGATCGCGCTGAACAGCTCTTCCTTGGTAAATGGCTTGGTAAGATATTGCTCGGAGCCCACGATGCGACCGCGGGCGCGATCGAACAGACCGTCCTTGCTCGACAGCATGATGACCGGCGTAGCCTTGAAGAGCTGGTTGTGTTTGATGAGGGCGCAGGCCTGGTAACCATCCAGCCTCGGCATCATGATGTCCACGAAAATGATGTCGGGCCGCTGATCGGCGATCTTGGACAGGGCTTCGAAGCCGTCAACTGCGGTGATAACGTCACAGCCGGCCTTTTTCAGCAAGGTCTCGGCGGTGCGGCGGATGGTCTTGCTGTCGTCTATGACCATGACCTTAAGACCTGCGAACTCGTTGTCCATGCTCAATGCCCCTATCATAAATAATCACTCGCCGCGCGGGCTGCTGCGCGCGCCAACCCGCCCGCCGCTGGTGCTACCTCCACACAGCGATTAGAAGATCTTATTGTGGTACCGTAGCACCTAACCATATAGTATTATCCTAATAGTTAATCGCGCGCTAGTTTTTTATCTTCATACTGGAGCAGTCAGCGCTAATAGCCAATCTATTGACACTCCCGAGGCCTCACGAGGCGCCCTGATGAAACCCGAACCGTTGCACATCGTTCCGCACCTGACCACCGCGCTGAGCGGGCCGCTGCAGCACCTCGAGTCGCTGTTCCTTAAACACCAGCCCGCCATCGAGCGCTGGCTGCGCGGACAATGGCTGGAAACGCGCGCGCCATTCTACGCCTCCGTGGATCTGCGTAACGCCGGATTCAAACTCGCCCCGGTGGACACCAATCTGTTCCCGGCCGGCTTCAATAATCTCAACCCGTCCTTTCTGCCGCTGTGTATCCAGGCGATCCAGTCCGCCATCGAGCACACCTGTCCGCGTGCGGCCAGGGTCTTGCTGGTTCCGGAAAGTCATACCCGCAATCCATTTTACATGGAGAGCCTGGCGACCCTGCGCGACATCATTTTAAAGGCCGGCTTCGAGGTACGTATCGGCTCCTTGCTACCGAATCTTGAGAAGCCGAGCGACATTATTTTGGCGTCCGGCCGCACGCTGCATCTGGAACCCATCGTCCGCGACGGCGACACGGTGAGCGTGGACGGTTTCACACCCTGCATGGTGCTGCTCAACAATGACCTCTCCGACGGTGTCCCCGCGCTGCTGGAAGGATTGGCGCAGCCGGTCGTCCCGCCGCTCGCCATGGGCTGGTCCAGCCGCCTCAAGTCCCAGCATTTCGAACAGTACCGCGAAGTCGTCCAGGAGTTCGCCGGGGTGGTGGACATGGACCCGTGGCTGATAGACCCCTACTTCCGGCAGTGCGGCGAGATCAACTTTATGAAGCGCGAGGGCGAGGACTGCCTCGCCAAAAACGTGGATGCGCTGCTCACCACTATTCAGCATAAATATGACGAATACGGCCTCGACAAACGCCCCTTTGTGGTGGTCAAGGCCGATGCCGGCACCTACGGCATGGGCATCATGAGCGTCTACAACGGCGAGCAGGTGCGCGAACTGAACCGCAAGCAGCGCACCAAGATGGCCGCCTCCAAAGGCGGCCAAGCAGTCACCCAGGTGATTATGCAGGAAGGGGTTTACAGCTTCGAAACCTGGGGCGCGGAAGAGGCGGTCGCGGAACCGGTGGTGTATATGATAGACCACTACGTGGTCGGCGGTTTTTACCGGGTACACAAAAATCGCGGCGTGGACGAAAACCTCAATGCGCCGGGCATGCACTTCGAGCCGCTGGCCTTTGCCCAGCCCTGCAATGCCCCCGACATGAGGCTGGCGCCCGATGCCGACCCGAATCGCTTTTACGCCTATGGCGTGATCGCGCGACTGGCATTGGTCGCAGCGGCGCGGGAGTTGCTGACCGCAGAGGCTGGGGGCTAGGATTTAGGGGCTAGGGAAAACCCATCCCAGCCCAGTCTCTAATTAATGAGCACCAACAAATGTCGTCTACCACCCTAGTCCCTAGCCCCCAGCCCCTAGCCCCTCTACGCCTTGGCGTAGTGATGGACCCCATCGCCGCCATCAACATCAAAAAAGACAGCAGCTTCGCCATGCTGCTGGAGGCGGAGCGGCGCGGCTGGCCGATCGCCTATATGGAGCAGGGTGATGTATTTCTGCGCGACGGAAGAACCTTTGCGCGCATGTGTGCACTACATGTCCAGGACCATGCCGAACACTGGTTCGATTTGGGGGCCGAAACGGTGGAGCCTCTGGGCGCGCTCGATGTCATTCTCATGCGCAAGGACCCGCCGTTTGACATGGAGTATATCTACACCACGTATTTGCTGGAGCGCGCGGAAAGCGCAGGCGTTTTAGTCGTCAATAAACCGCAAGCACTGCGCGACTGCAATGAAAAATTATTTACCGCCTGGTTTCCGCAGTGCACACCGCCGACCCTGGTCACCCGCAGCAAAACGCGGTTGCGCGATTTTCTGAACGAGTTTGGCGATATCATTTTGAAACCGCTGGGCGGCATGGGCGGCGCCTCGGTGTTCCGGCTATGCGTGGGCGGCCCCAATATCGGCGTGGTCATCGAGACCATGACCGGGGATGAACAGCGTTTCGTCATGGCGCAAAAATTTATTCCCGAAATCAGCGCGGGCGACAAGCGCATTCTGATGATAGCCGGCGAGCCCATCCCGTATGCGCTGGCGCGCATCCCCGCCGCGGGCGAGACGCGCGGCAATCTCGCGGCCGGCGGCCGCGGCGTGGGCGTGCCGCTGTCGCCGCGCGACCGCTGGATTTGCGAGCAGGTGGGGCCGGTGCTGCGGGAAAGGGGATTGTTGTTCGTGGGGCTGGACGTGATCGGCGACACCCTCACCGAGATCAACGTCACCAGCCCAACCTGCGTGCGCGAACTGGATGCTTTATATGGGTTAAACATTTCAGCACTGCTTCTCGACGCGGTCGAAAAGATTTACAACACGCGCTTACGGCCTGTCATCAACTTGTAACAAGGCCTCGCTAGGATATGGAATCCCTATTCCATGCGAGACGCCCTGCAATGAACGATACTACCGGTAAAAATTTACCGACCGATCCCGATGACATCGGCGCCAATGTTTCCAACAATCCCTCTTTTGATAGCATACTGAGCGCCCACTTGCATCGCCGCTCGTTCCTGAAAGGCGGCTTGGGTCTAGCCACGGTTAGCTTCTTTGGCACCAGCCTGCTGGCTTGCGGCGGCGGGGGCTCCGGCACTCCCGATCTCCCTGCGGTAAAAACCCTTAAGTTGCTCTTTAATGCGGTGGCCAAGAGCGTGGCCGATGCCGTGATTGTCCCGTCAGGCTACACCGCCACGGTGCTGTTTCGTCTGGGCGACCCGATTAGCGCGACGCTATCCGACTACAAGAACGACGGCACCGACACGGGCGCCTCGCATGCGCTGCGCGCCGGCGATCATCATGACGGTATCCATTATTTTGGTTTGTCGGCGGACGGCAAATTCAGCGCGACGGCCGCCGATCGTGGTCTGCTCTGTATAAACCATGAAGCCATCACGCCTTCTTATCTGCATGTGGCCGGCCCGACCATAGTGGGTAGCGGTGCGAGCGCGGTACGTAGCGTGCGCGACGAAGTCATCAAAGAACTGAATTTGCATGGCGTCAGCATCATCGAGGTCAACAAATCGAGCGCCACCTTTAGCTATAAAAAAGATTCAACCTTTAACCGCCGTATCACGACATTTACCGACATGATTCTGGCCGGCCCGGCCGCCCGGAAGCCGCAGATGATTACTGCCTACTCCCAAGACGGCTCCAGGACTCGCGGCACCGTCAACAATTGCGCGCACGGGTATACACCCTGGTACACGTATCTGACCTGTGAAGAGAACTGGGCCGGCTATTTCCGCCGGATCACGGCGACCGATAACCCCAACCGCAGCGCCAAGGAGCTGGCTTCATTCGCGCGTTACGGCGTGGCCGGCAACGGCCGTGAGCTCTGGGCTACGGCGACGGCGGCCGATCCCAACGACACCTCGTTCTCGCGCTGGAACGCCATGAGGCTGGGGACATCGGCCGACGGCAGCGATGACTTCCGCAATGTCGCCAACACCTATGGGTATAACGTCGAGATCGATCCGTTCAACCCCGCTTCAACCCCGAAAAAGCGCACCGCCATGGGCCGCATTGCCCATGAAGGCGCCTGGCCGGGCCTGGTGGTGGCAGGCAAGCCGCTAGTTTGGTACATGGGTTGTGACTCGCGCAACGAATACATTTATAAATACGTGTCGAATGCCGTGTGGGATCCCGCCGATGCAAACAAAGGCCTGGCCGCAGGCGACAAGTATCTGGACGACGGCAAACTCTACGTCGCCAAGTTCAACGCCGATGGCAGCGGCGCCTGGATAGAACTCAAATTCGGCAGCAACAACATCACGGCGGCCAATCCAGCCTATTCGTTTAGCGACCAGGCCGACGTACTGATCAACACCCGCCTCGCGGCCGATGCGGCTGGGGCCACCAAGATGGACCGTCCGGAATGGGGTGCGGTGAATCCATTGAACGGCGAGGTTTACATGACGCTGACCAACAACAACTCCACGAATCGCACGCTGGCTTCTACCGATGCGGCCAATCCGCGTTTTTACAACGACCCCAGGGGGGCGGCCGCTACCGCGCAGAGAGGCAACCCCAACGGCCATATCATCCGCTGGGCCGAGACCGGCGGCGATGTGGCTGCCGTCACCTTCAAGTGGGATGTATTTTTGTTCGGCGCACGCTCGACCGTGGACGCCAACAATATCAACGTCTCCAGTCTGACCCCGTCTAATGACTTTTCCAGTCCGGACGGTTTGTGGTTCGCCAAAAGCGGGCTGCTTTGGATTCAGACCGACGACGGCGCCTATACGGATGTGACAAACCCCATGATGCTCGCGGCAGTGCCGGGCAAAGTAGGTGACGGCGGCAAGAAGACCATCAATAACGTGGACGGCGCCAGCACCAGGGCGGTCGAAACGTTCGTGGGCGCGTCTCTGGGCGACACCAACCTGCGGCGCTTCCTGGTCGGTCCGAAGGAAAGTGAAATTACCGGCATAACCGAAACGCCGGACGGCAAGGCGCTGTTTGTCAACATCCAGCATCCGGGTGAGGACACCGCGCCGATCTTCACCAACCCGGGCAGCTTCGGCAGCCACTGGCCGGACGGGGGCAATACCCGCCCACGCTCCGCGACTATCGTTATCACCCGAAACGACGGCGGCCAGATCGGCGGCGAATTGGCGTAAGGAATCTCTGATTTATTCAGAGATTCCGTAAATAGAGGCCGACAAAGCCCCACCGGGGGCTTTGCCGGCCTCCTGCAACAGAGAGCATGTTTAATCTTCACCGGACACCCTAACAGGCTGTTGAAAAAGCTTTCAACCCTGCCAAACCAGCCGCCAAACCGGCATTGCCGTAACCCGCCGCGCAGCAACCTCAACCGGCCCCAATGATATAGCAGGGAGCTCCTCGACTTTACAGGCCGTGAATTTTGGCGTGGTCAGCGGTATTATAACGGTTGCCATGCTGAAAAAGATGTCTGAATGACCGCCCTGTCCGCAGTCCTGCCCACCCCTTTACCGGTCACCGCGCGTGACCGGCTGGGGCTCACCCTGTTTCTGGCAGCGGCGTTGCACGCCATTGTGATACTGGGGGTGGGCATCGAACAGTTTGTGCTCAAGCCCCTGCGGGACAACCTGCCCGTCATGGAAATCACGCTGGTGACCCGGCCTGCAGAAAAATCACCCGAACAGGCCGACTATCTCGCCCAGGCCAATCAGGACGGCGGCGGCAATACCGCCGAGCGGGTGCAGGTGATTACCACGCTCCCCGCCCTCACGCCAGCCCCTCAGCCGGTGACCGAGCCTGAGCCCGCCACGCCACCGCAGCAAGAAGCCAAACCGGTGTTGACCAAACCGGAAGGGAAAAAAGCAGCCAAGGCCGCATCCAAACCCGCACCCAAAGCAGCACCCGAGCCCACCTTGCCGTCCGCCGCAGAGCTGGTCAGCCGCAGCCTGCAAATGGCGAGCCTGAGCGCGCAGATCAGCGACTCCGCGCTGGCCTACGCCCAGCGGCCGCGCCAGACATTCATCGCAGCGCTGGCATGCTGTTTCTTTTCGCGCTGGCGTTCCGCCTTGTCTGGCGCGTTCTCAATCCCAAACCCTCTGATGAGGAGCTGTCGCCCACGGAACGGGTGGCGTCGAGCTTGGTGCATTGGGGCTTCTACCCGCTGCTATTCGCCTTGCTCATCAGCGGCTACCTGATCTCGACGGCCGACGGCAAGCCCGTCAGCGTATTCGGAGGGTTTGACGTACCGGCGACTCTGACCGGTGCGGGGCAGGAAAGCACCTCGGGCACCATCCATATGATTTTGGCGTGGGCAGCCATGGGCCTAGTGGCCGTTCACGCGCTGGCTGCAGTCAAGCATCACGTCTGGGACAAGAGCCACATTCTGACACGCATGTGGTCTGGCCCGTTCAGCAAATCCGACTAACCAATGGAGACGTTCGCATGACGTTTACGACGATGATCCGGCCCCCGGCTGGTTTGGTGGCTGGCTTGGCGATAATGGGCAGCGCACTGCTGGCATCCAGTCCGGCTTCGGCCGCAGACTATGCCATCGACACCAAGGGCCAGCATGCGGCGATAACGTTCCGCATCAAGCATCTCGGCTTCAGCTGGCTGACGGGCCGTTTCGACAAGTTCTCGGGCACGATCAGCTACGACGAGAAAGACCCGTCGAAGTCTGCAGTGAAGGTCGAGATCGATCCGGCAAGCGTCAGCTCCAATCACGCGGAACGCGACAAGCATCTGCGAAGCGATGACTTCCTGGACACGGGCAAGTTCCCGACAGCAACGTTCGTCAGCAAGTCGGTAAAGGCGTCCGGCGATGGCAAAGCGACGATTACCGGCGATCTGACGCTGCACGGCGTGACCAAGGAAGTGGCGATCGACGCAAGCTTCGTGGTAGTCATACGCTTTTCCTGCAACGGCACTCCTC
>CAYUAZ010000078.1:0-9091 GCA_964442865.1 uncultured Gammaproteobacteria bacterium | reverse complement strand
GAACTCAAACTTGGTGTCGGCGATAATGATACCGCGGGTGCTGGCGTATTTCATGGCCTCCAGATACAGGGTGAGGCTCATGGCCTCCACCTCGCGGGTCAAATCCGCGCCTATCATCTCTTCCATCCTTTCGATGCTGATCGGTTCGTCGTGTGCGCCGTCGTTAGCCTTGGTGGTCGGCGTAAACAGCGCCTCGGGTATCCAGGCGGACTCCACCATGCCGGGCATCATCGGCCGCCCGCCCACCGTACCCTGCTCCTGGTATTCCTTCCAGGCTGAGCCCGCCAGAAAGCCGCGCACCACCGCCTCGATGGGCAACGGCTTGATCTTGCGGGCCACGACAGACCGCCCGGCGACTTGGGCACGCTCGGCATCATCTTTGACCACGTCTTCCGGCGCAATGCCGGTGAGATGGTTAGGCATCATATAACCCAGCATCTGGAACCAGAAGATTGACAAGGTATTCAACACCTCACCCTTGCCCGGGATTGGCGTCGGCAGCACCACATCGAAGGCGGACAACCGGTCGGTGGTCACGATGAGAATATGTTTATCATCCACTGCGTAGATGTCGCGCACCTTGCCACGATGCAGCAGAGGGAGGCTGGGTATATTGGAGTGGAAAACGATGTCCACCGTGTCGGGCTTATCCATATAGGTTGTTCAGTATTTTCAGCGTGGGCGGGATTTAAGCAGGCTGAGCACGACCGACGCAGCCAGGATCAAGGCCACTATGCCGAGCGCCATCGCTACGGGTATCTTCACAAAATCTACGATCAGCATCTTCGCGCCGATGAAGGCCAACACCAGAGCCAGTCCATATTTGAGGAGATGAAAGCGCGGCGCCACATCGGCCAACAGGAAATACATGGCGCGCAGACCCAAAATGGCGAAGATATTCGAGGTGAACACGATGAATGGATCACTGGTAATGGCGAAGATCGCGGGTATGCTGTCCACTGCGAACACCAGGTCGGACACTTCAACCAACACCAGCACCAGAAACATGGGGGTGGCGTAACGTAGGCCGTTTTTCCATACAAAAAACTTTTCGCCGTGGTATTCCTGGGTAATCCTCATATGTCCGCGCATCCAGCGCAGGATGGGATTTTTATCGAGATCCGGCTCGTGTCCGGCGAAGATCAGCATCTTGATGCCGGTAACTAGCAGGAACAGCCCGAAGAGATAGAGTATCCAGTGAAATTGGGCGATCAGCCAGGCGCCGATCAGGATCATCACGGCGCGCATCACGATTGCGCCCAGCACACCGTAGAGCAGCACCCGGCGCTGATATTCCGCAGGCACCGCGAAATAACTGAACAACATCAGAAACACAAATATGTTATCCACCGCCAGAGACTTCTCGACGAGATAACCCGTAAAGAACTCCAATGCCTTTTGATTGGCCAGTTCGCGTCCGAGATTGACGTCGAGATACCACCATAGTCCCGCGTTAAACAGCAAGGCCATGGTCACCCACACCACGGACCAGGCGCCCGCCTCCTTGAGGCTCACCTTGTGAGAACCTTGGCGCCCCAACAAAAACATATCCACCGCCAGCATGACCAGCACCAGCAGGATAAATCCCGTCCACATCCACCACGTTGCTATCGTCTCCAGCATCATCAACTTATCCTTTCCTGAATGGAGCTTGTAATACATCCCGGCAAATGCGTTTTGACTTCCAAGGCCACGGCCAGAGCCTGCTCAAGCGATTCATCGAGACAGGTGAAGTGGCCCATCTTGCGGCCTGGCCGAGCTTGTTGCTTGCCGTATAAATGTAATTTAACCTGCTTGTGTTTGAGCAGATGCTCCCAGCGCGGTTCGCCGCACTCCCACACATTGCCGAGTATATTTACCATAACCGCAGCGGAGAGTAGCCGGGCGCTGCTCAGGGGCATGCCGCACAGTGTTCTCACCTGTTGCTCGAATTGACTGGTGACACAGGCGTCGAGCGTGTAGTGCCCACTATTGTGCGGGCGGGGCGCGATTTCATTGATAGTGAGTTTGTCGCCGGCCAACACAAAAAACTCCACGGCCAGTACGCCGCAATAGTCCAAACGCTCGGCCAGCTTGACCGCCATGCCGGCGGCCTGTTTCGCCAACGCTACGCTGATGCGCGCCGGCACGATGCTGATATCAAGAATGCCGTTTTGATGCTGATTCTCCGCAGCGGGGAAGCATGCCGTCTCGCCGTCCGCGCCGCGCGCGACGATAACTGAAATCTCTTTTTCCAGCGCAACGCGCTGCTCCAGCACGCAGGGTTCGTCGCCCAACATGTGAAAAGCGGTTACGGCGTGCTCCCTATCCGTGACAGGCGCTTGCCCTTTGCCATCATAACCCAAACGGCTGCGCTTGAGTATCGCGGGCGCCGGAATGTTGCTCAGCGCTTCATGCAGTTCTTGTGCAGTGCGAACCACCGCGAAGGGGACGACCGGAAACCCCTGCCCTGCAAGATACGATTTTTCAGTAATGCGGTCCTGGGCGATGGCGACGGCGACGGCGGCGGGCCGCACCGTGGACAGTGTGGCCAGCAACTCCAGACTGCGGGCGGGTACGTTTTCAAATTCGGTGGTGATTGCGGCGCAGCGCTTACCCAGTTCGAGCAGCGCCGCCCGGTCATCATAACCGGCGCACAGGTGCGCATCGGCAAACTGCGCGGCGGGACTGTGCGGATCGGGATCGAGCACGACCACGTGATAGCCCAGAATGCGTGCGGCATAAGCAAACATGCGGCCCAACTGTCCTCCACCGAGGACACCCAGCGTCGCACCCGGCGACACACAGGGAGCGACCAGGATCATGAACGCGGCGGGAGCGTCATGGCCAACACGGTTTGCTCCTGTGCCTTGCGGAAGGCGCGCAGTTTTTCGGCTAATGCGGAGTCCTGTCTCGCCAACAGGGCCACCGCGAACAAGGCGGCATTCACTGCGCCCGCCTCGCCGATGGCGAAGGTGGCCACCGGCACGCCTTTCGGCATTTGCACGATGGACAAAAACGAATCCACGCCTTGCAGATGTTTGGACGGTACCGGCACGCCCAGCACCGGCACCAGGGTCTTCGCGGCCAGCATACCCGGCAGGTGCGCCGCGCCGCCCGCGCCGGCGATGATGCAGGCGAGGCCGCGGCCTTCAGCGGACTCGGCGTATTCATACAGCAAATCCGGTGTGCGGTGCGCGGAGACGACTCTTTTTTCGCAAGCGACGCCGAATTCTTCCAGCTTGGCTGCGGCGTGCTGCATGGTTTCCCAGTCACTGTCACTGCCCATCACCACGCCCACCAGCGGCTGCATCATATTCATCTCCGGCATCCGCTATTCGCTGTAAGGCATGCGTGTGTGGCCGTAACGGATCGCCAGCACCGCCAGCGCCAGAACCAGGATGGCCAGCGCGAGCGCCACGATCTCCCAGCCGTTCATGTCCTTCATGCCCATGATGATGAACCTGGCAATCGCCACCATGGCGATGTAAACGGGATAACGCACCGGCAGCTTGCCGCTGGTGAAATACAGGCCCACCATGGTGAGGATTTCCAGATAGATAAAGAGCAGCAAAATGTCATGCAGCAATACCTCGCCGCGCTCCACCATGAGCACGGTTTCCTGCCCGATGGCCACGACCGTGGCAACGGAGATCAACAGCAGACCGGCCCACTCGACGGTATGTAGCACGCGCATTACAGGGCTGTCTGGCGACTGAGATAGGCGTTTCATAATGTACCCCTAAAATGATTGAGTGCTTGTTATAAACCCTGTACTCTTATCACCGTTTGAGACGGTGCTCAAGCTCTTGCACCGGCTGGGCAGGAGCGATAATCCGCGTGGGCACAAAAACGTGCCTGCCCCCTACCTGTCTATTTTTAGAGGCGTCCTTGCCCAGTTTACTTGGAAAATATTGCCTTAGCCAGCCTGCGGCAAGCGCCTCAAGAAAGAAAAACCAACCCGCGTGAAGACTGCGACCCCTGATCTGTGGCCCCACACCGTCCAGGAGGCCATTGCCATCCAGAACACCCTGCGCGACAAGGTCATTACGCAAGACCAGCTAGGTGAGGTGCGCCACGTCGGCGGGGTGGATGTCGGCTTCGAGAGGGACAATACAGTGGTGCGCGCCGCGGCGGTAGTGTTGAATTTTCCCGGCTTGGAGCTGGTGGATTCCGCGCTCGCCCGGGCGCCCGTCACTTTTCCTTATGTGCCGGGGCTGCTCTCCTTTCGTGAGCTGCCCGCCGTGCTGGAGGCACTCAAGCTTTTAACAATAAGACCCGGTCTGATTCTCTGCGACGGGCAGGGTATCGCGCATCCGCGCCGCATCGGCATCGCCAGCCATCTGGGCGTACTCACCGATATACCCACCATAGGCGTTGCGAAATCCTTATTGGTCGGCACGCATGAACAATTACCATCAAAACGCGGCGCCTGGCAACCACTCAGGGATCGTGGCGAGATCATCGGCGCGGCGCTGCGCACACGCGCCAACGTCGCCCCTGTTTATGTCTCCCCCGGCCATCGGGTGAGCCTCCCCACCGGCATTCATTATGTGCTGGCCTGCACGACCAAATACCGCCTGCCGGAAACCACGCGCCACGCGCACCGCCTGGCCTCAGTTTTAAAATGATAATTCGGATAGAATGAGTTACCCGGCGAATGACAAAATCAATATGAGCCTGTTCAATATTCCCCTCGAATTCATCTTCTTCGGCCTCACCCTGCTAGGAGTAGCCATCTTACACCGCCGCAGCTTCGAGGTAGCGGCGTGTGGACTTGCCGTGATCATAGCCTACAAAGTGCTCGCGCAGGGCCTGGATCTATTGTCGCATCTGGCGCATGAGTGGCGGCTGCTGCTCAACCTGTTCGGACTGCTGATCGGCTTTGCCATGCTTGCGCGGCACTTTGAAGATTCCGGCGTACCGGAACTCCTGCCGCGCTGGCTCCCGGATGACTGGAGGGGCGGTTTCGTGTTGCTGGTGCTGATTGCACTACTCTCTACCTTTCTTGATAACATCGCCGCTGCGGTGATCGGCGGGGTGATGGCGAAAAAGGTGTTTGATAATCGCGTTACGGTAGGCTATCTCGCGGCGATAGTTGCAGCGAGCAACGCGGGCGGCGCAGGCTCGGTGATCGGCGATACCACCACTACCATGATGTGGATCGCCGGCGTGCCGGCGCTGCATGTAGCCGATGCCTTTATCGCCGCCACCGTCGCGCTGCTCTTCTCCGGCGTGATTGCGAGCCGCGCCCAGCATCGCGTGCAACCCATACGTAAAAATCCTCCACGCGGCGCCCATGTGCACCCTGAGGAGATCGGCGTGCTCGGTGTGCTGGTGCTGGCGCGGCTCGCCATTGTGGTGCTCATTGTCAGCGGGCTCATCACCACCAATGTGCTGCTGGATTTTCCGGCCATCGGCGCCTGGCTCGCCATTCTGGTGGGTGGTTTGTTTCATCCCATCCCCTGGGGAGAGGCGCGCAAGGCATTCAAGGGTTCGTTGTTTCTCGTCGCGCTGGTACTCGCCGCCTCGCTCATGCCGGTCACAGCCCTGCCTGATCCTTCCTGGCAAACTACCTTTGGGTTGGGCTGGGTCAGCGCGGTGTTCGACAACATTCCGCTCACCGCGCTCGCTTTGCAGCAAGGCGGCTACGACTGGGGGCTGCTGGCCTTCGCCGTGGGCTACGGCGGCTCGATGATCTGGTTCGGCTCTTCGGCGGGCGTGGCGATCAGCAACCTCTTCCCGGAGGCGAAAAACACCCTGCGCTGGATCAAGGAGGGCTGGCATGTTCCGGTGGCCTATGTGCTGGGATTTTTTGTCATGCTATGGCTGCTGGGATGGAAGCCTGATTGATCCCTGTGTGGAACCTAGGGCGTGGAAGCAGCTGGGCCGGCCGGGAAACCCAGGCGGCTATGGCAGCCCCGATGAAGGATGTGAGGACTACGAGGAACAAATTCATTCCGATGGACTATAACTGTTTGAAATGCACACACAGGCAAGGGCAGAAACGGAGATTTTCTTGTCACTTGCTGCTGAAGTTATGCGGGCGGCGCTGAGCGTATTCCTCCGGCATTTCGGATATACTGCCCCGTCCACTCCGGTGGAGTAAGGAAAAACTTGTCTAACGCTGCTCTCGCATGGATCGAATTCCTGATCTGCGCGCTGCTCATCGCCGCGGCCGGCACGCGCTTGTCGCGGTATGGCGACATCATCGCGGAGAAAACCGGGGTAGGGGGTACCTGGATCGGCCTCGTCCTGTTGGCCAGCGTCACCTCGCTGCCGGAACTGGTGACGGGGATCAGCGCCGTTACCATCGCCAATGCGCCGGACATCGCGCTTGGCGATGTGCTGGGAAGCCTGGTGTTCAACCTGGCGATCCTGGCGGTGCTCGACTTCCTGTACCGCGGCGAGCCGATCTACGCGCGCGCCGCGCAGGGGCACGTCCTCTCTGCCGGCTTCGGCGTGATACTGATCGGGTTCGTCGGCTTCAGCCTGCTGCTCGCGCAGAAGACCAATGCGCTGGCGCTGGGGCACATCGGCTTCTACACGCCGGTGATCATCGTGCTCTATCTGCTGGCGATGCGTATCCTGTTCGTCTACGAGAGGCGGCAATTGGCCGAGTTCGCAAAGGAGACGGTGGCCCGGTACCCGGAGATCACGCTACGGCACGCGGCTATCGGTTACGCGCTCGCAGGGCTTGTCGTCGTCGCTGCGGGCGTGTGGCTGCCGTTCATCGGCAATGATCTGGCGGAAATCCACGGCTGGCATAGCTCGTTCGTCGGCACGCTGTTTATCGCTGGCGCAACGTCGCTGCCGGAGTTGGTGGTGACGCTCGCCGCGCTACGCCTCGGCGCGCTCGACATGGCTATCGGCAATCTGCTGGGGAGCAATCTGTTCGACGTGCTGATCATCGCCATCGACGATCTTTTCTTCCTGCGCGGTCCGCTGCTGTCCCATGTCTCGGAAATCCACGCGGTGACCGCGCTGTCCGCCATGATCATGACCGGCGCCGCCATCGTCGGCCTGATCTACCGGCCGCGCACGCGCCTGATGAAGACGGTCGGCTGGGTAAGCCTGTCTCTGCTCGCCGTGTACATCCTCAACGTGTATATCCTGTATCTGTACGGAACCTGACTGCGGGGTGTTAGCGCATGGAAAATAAGCAACTCACGCCAACGCAGCGGAGTCCGTCGCCCGTCTGGCACACGCTCTCCCGCGAGCAGGCGGCCGCCCGGCTCAATGCCGATGCCCGCCTCGGGCTGGCGGCGCGCGACGCCGCCCGGCGCCTGGCCGGGCACGGCCCCAACCGGCTGACGGAAAAACCGCCGCGCCCGGCCTGGCTCAAATTCCTCGACCAGTTCAAGAGCGTGCTGATCGTGATCCTCATCATCGCCGCGGGAGTGGCGCTCCTCATCGGCGACGTCAAGGACATGGTCGTCATCCTGATCGTGGTGCTGTTCAACGCCCTGCTCGGCTTCTACCAGGAGCACCGCGCCGAGCAGAGCCTGGCGGCGCTGAAGAAAATGCTGGCGCTCAAGGCGCGGGTGCGGCGCGACGGCCACAAGGCCGAAGTCGCCGCCGAGGAGCTGGTTCCCGGCGACCTCGTACTGCTCGAGGCGGGCGACAAGACACCGGCCGACGGACGGCTGATCGAGGCGCACAGCCTGGAGATTGACGAATCGGCGCTCACCGGCGAATCCCACGCGGTGGGCAAGCATAGGGAGCCGGTGGCCGATGCCGCCGCGCCGCTGGCCGAGCGCACCAACATGGTGTTCATGAACACCGTGGTCACCCGCGGCCGCGCCGAAATGCTGGTCACCGCCACCGGCATGCAAACCGAAATGGGACGCATCGCCGGCATGATGCAGGACGCGCCGGAGCCGGCCACGCCGCTGCAGATCCAGCTCGACCAGTTGGGCAAACGCCTGGCGCTGATCGCCGTGACGGTGGTGACGCTGATCTTCGCGCTGGCGCTCTACCAGGGCGAGCCACTGGCGCAGGCGGCGATGATCGCCATCACTCTGGCGGTGGCGGCGATCCCCGAGGGGCTGCCGGCGGTGGTGGTGGTGACGCTGGCCCTGGGCATGCGGCGCATGGCCGGGCGGCGCGCCATCGTGAAGAAACTGGCGGCGGTGGAAACGCTGGGCTGCACCACCGTCATCTGCTCGGACAAGACCGGCACGCTGACGCTCAACCAGATGACGGCGCGCGCCTTCCTGCACGGCGGGCGGCGCTACACGGTGAACGGCGAGGGTTACGCCGCCGAGGGCGAGATCCGCGCGGAGGATGGCGCCGCCGCGCCCGACCTCTCCGCCCTGCTGCTGCCGGCGGCGCTGTGCAACGACAGCCACATCCGCGACGGGCAACTCATCGGCGACCCGACCGAAGGCGCGCTGGCGGCGCTCGCCGCCAAGGGCGGCGTGGACGCGGAAGCCGCCGCCGAACACCTGCCGCGCATCGCCGAGATTCCTTTCGACTCAGCCCACAAGTTCATGGTCACCTTCCACCACGGCGGCGAGCGCGTGCGCGTGTTCGTCAAGGGCGCGCCCGACGTGCTGCTGGCGCGCTGCTCCAGCGTGCTGGATCAGGGCGGTGAGCGGCCGTTGGACGCCGCCGCGCGCGAGTCACTGCTGCGCGACAACGAGGCGCTGGCCGCGCGCGGGCTGCGCGTGCTGGCGGTCGCTTCGCGCACTGTGGCCGCGAAGGACTTCGACCCGGCCGCCGACGACCTCATGCCCCACGTGGCCGACCTGTGCCTGCAAGGGTTGGTGGGCATCATGGATCCGCCGCGCCCGGAGGCGCGCGCGGCGATCGCGCTGTGCAAGAGCGCCGGCATCCAGGTCAAGATGATCACCGGCGACCACAAGGCGACGGCCGCCGCCATCGCCCGCGAACTGGGCCTCACCGGCGAAGTCATCGAAGGCCGGGAACTGGACAGTATGAGCGATGCCGAACTTGCCCGGCGCATCGAGCAGGTGGGCTTGTTTGCGCGCGTCTCGCCCGCGCACAAGATGAAGATCGTGCAGGCCCTCCAGCGCGACGGCCACGTGTGCGCCCTGACCGGCGACGGCCGTCACCGCACCCCGGCCCCCAGAAGGCCGCACACCGGCGC
>CAYUAZ010000077.1:0-9112 GCA_964442865.1 uncultured Gammaproteobacteria bacterium | reverse complement strand
GCCCCTCATGGTTTAAAATCATCTCCGCCATCCATGGCGCGACTTCAGTTCATTATATAGGCCCCAGCCAGCACTTCCTGTACTGGCGTTCGCGGCTCCTAAGCCCGCCGCTCTTTTGCGCTGCGCTATCCTGCTCCGCGCAAAAGTCCAGCCTGGCCTTCCTTGGCCGGTCGTTCGCGGCTCCTAAGCCCGCCGCTCACCCCTGTTTTTAGCTTGACAAGAAGCGCTTTTCGTCCCTATAGTGGGAAAATGTGGTGTGTAGTGGGAATCAGTGGGATAACGGGCTGGGGAGTGCGCTGTGTTTCGAGGGGTCAACACACTCAATTTAGACGCGAAAGGCCGGATGACCATGCCGACCCGTTATCGCGAGCGTCTGCAAACCCAATGCAATGGTCAGATGATTCTTACTATAGATCCCGAAGAGCGCTGTCTGTGGCTTTATCCGTTGCCGGTATGGGAGGAGATCGAGCGTGTGTTGGACGCGCTGCCCGGTCTCGATAAGGCTTCGCGCCGCATCCAACGCCTGCTCATCGGCCACGCCACTGAATGCGAACTGGACGGCCAGGGTCGTGTGCTGCCGCCGCCGCCGTTGCGCGAGTTTGCCCATATAGACAAGCAGGTGGTGTTGATCGGCCAGGGCAAGAAATTCGAGATCTGGGACGAGCAGACCTGGAACGTGCGCCGCGATGGCTGGCTTGCTGAGGATGTCGGCGAGTACCAGGGCTTGTCCGAGGCGATGAAGAAGTTGTCGCTTTAACTACAGGGGCTAGGATCTAGGGACTGGGGATTAGTGGGTGGAGGTTTTTCCCTAGCCCCTAGCCCCTAGCCCCTAGACCCTGACTTAATGAGCAATCAGCACCGTCCGGTGTTGCTGGAGGAAGCAGTGGCCGGACTCGCCATCCAGCCTGGCGGCCTGTATGTGGACGGCACCTTCGGACGCGGCGGTCACGCCCGGGCTATCTTGGCGAGGCTGGGAAGCGAGGGGCGTTTGCTGGCTCTGGATAAGGACCCGCAGGCGATCGCGGTGGCACAGGAGCAGTTTTTATCGGATAAACGATTCATGATTGAGCGGGGTAGCTTCGCTATGCTCAAGCAGCAGGTGGAAAGGCGAGGTGGGCTGGGAAAGGTGGGCGGCGTGCTGCTCGATCTGGGCGTGTCGTCGCCGCAACTGGATGACCCTGGGCGTGGCTTTAGTTTCAGCCACGACGGCCCACTCGACATGCGTATGGACGCGGAATCCGGACAGAGCGCCGCCGACTGGCTGGCCGTGGCCCCTGAACGGGAGATCGTACAGGTGTTGCGCGACTACGGCGAAGAGCGTTATGCAAAACGTATCGCCGGCGCGATTGTCCAGGCCCGCGCGGCAAGCCCGATCCGCACCACTAAGCAGCTTGCCGAGATCGTGCGCGCCGCCCATCCCGCGTGGGAGAAGGACAAAGATCCCGCCACCCGCAGCTTTCAGGCGATTCGCATCTTTATCAATCAGGAACTCGACGATTTAGAGGCATGTCTACCGCAGTGTGTGGAGGCGCTGGCCCCCGGCGGGCGGCTCGCGGTGATTAGCTTTCACTCGCTGGAGGACAGGATCGTCAAACGCTTTATGCGTAAAGAGGCGCGCGGCGGTGAATTTCCTGTCGGCCTTCCCATCACTCAGGCGCACTTCCATCCGGCGTTGCGCGTCATCGGCAAGGCGATCCACGCCTCGGCGGCCGAAGTACAGGCCAATCCGCGCGCGCGCAGCGCCGTGCTGCGTATCGCCGAGAGATTGCCATGAAGCTACGCGCCGCTCACATAGGCCTGGGCGTGGTGGTGCTGGCGACGCTGGCCTCGGCGCTCGGCGTGGTGTATGCCAAACATGAGAATCGTAAATTGTTTATCGAATTACAGGCCCTGCAGGCCGAACGCGACGCGATGAATGTGGAGTGGGGGCAGTTGCAACTCGAGCAGAGCACGCAGGCGACGCATGCGCGGGTGGATGCCGAGGCCCGTGGCCGGCTGGGGATGCAGTCGCCCGACCCCAAGGCGATCGTTATCATCAGGCCGGTCGCTAGCCCGTCCGCAGGGCCTACTTCACACGGAAGCCTCGGGCCATGAGCCGCCCCACATCCACACACGTCTATACCGGCCGCCGCATATGGGTGCTCTGCGCGCTCGGCGGCGCTGCGCTGTTGTTGATGTGGCGCGCCGTGGATCTGCAAGTCTTCAACAAGGCATTCCTGCAGGTGCAGGGCGAGGCCCGCCACCTGCGCGTGGTCAGCCTGCCGGTGCACCGCGGGGTCATCAGCGACCGCAACGGCGAACCGCTCGCCATCAGCACGCCGGTGGATTCGGTGTGGGCCAACCCGCAGGAGTTGGCCACGGCGCGCGCCGAATGGCCGCCGCTTGCCAAGCTGCTGGGCTTCTCTGCGAAAGAGTTGGCGCAATTTCTGGATGCCCGCATGGGACGCGAGTTTGTCTATCTCAAGCGCCGCGTCACGCCCGGCCTCGCCGCGCAGGTCATGGCCTTGAAGCTGCCGGGCGTGGCCTTACAGCGTGAGTACCGGCGTTATTATCCATCCGGCGAAGTGACGGCCCATGTGGTGGGCTTTACCGGCATCGAGGATCACGGCCAGGAGGGCCTGGAACTTGCCTATGATGCATGGCTGCGTGGCACGCCCGGCAGCAAGCGCGTCATGCGTGATCGCCTCGGGCGCATCGTGCAGGATGTGGAACAACTGAGTGCACCCCAGCCCGGCCGCGACGTGCAACTGAGTCTGGACCGGCGTATCCAGTATCTCGCTTACCGCGAACTCAAATCCGCCGTGCTGGAGCATCACGCGCTATCGGGTTCGGCGGTGATTCTCGATGTGCAGACCGGCGAGGTGCTCGCCATGGTCAACGTGCCCGCCTACAACCCCAACAATCCCGGCGAGACGCAGGGCGCCCGGTTACGCAACCGTGCGCTCACCGATGTGTTCGAGCCCGGCTCAACCATCAAGCCATTCACCGTAGCCATGGCGTTGGAAACGGGGCAGTACCGGCCCGATACCCCGATAGACACCGCGCCCGGGACATTCAAGGTCGGCCACAAACTGATCCGCGACATGCACGATTATGGCCGGATTGATGTCAGCGCCGTGATTCAAAAGTCAAGCAACGTCGGGGTGAGCAAGATTGCTCTCACGATTCCCGCGGAGCGGCTGTGGCGGATGTTTTCGAGCGTGGGTCTGGGGGCACTCAGCGGCAGCGGTTTCCCCGGCGAGGCGAGCGGCCGGCTCAGCTCGCCGAGAGGGTGGGGGGAGATTGAGCGCGCCACGCTTTCGTTCGGCTACGGTCTGTCGGTGACCGCCTTGCAATTGGCGCAGGCCTACACCGCGCTGGCCAACGACGGCGAATTGCGGCCGGTGTCGCTGCTGCGCGTAGACCAGCCGTTGCCCGGCAAGCGGGTGATGCAGCCCGGCACCGCGACTGCGGTGCGCGCCATGATGGAGCGGGTAGTGGCCGACGGCGGCACCGGCACCGAGGCGCACATCCCCGGCTACCGGGTGGCAGGCAAGACCGGCACGGTGCACAAAATTGGAACGGACGGCTACGATGCCAACCGTTACCTGTCGCTGTTCGCGGGCATGGCCCCGGCCACGCAGCCGCGGCTGGTCATGGCGGTGATCATCAACGAACCGCAGGGCGATGAATACTACGGCGGTCTGGTGGCGGCGCCGGTGTTCGCCAAGGTCATGACCGGCGCGCTGCGGCTGATGGATGTCAGCCCGGACGATCTGCCCTCTTTGCAGATCGCTCAATCGGCTGCGGCGAATGTCATATCTCAAGACCTGACCCCAAACATGACCCTATCTCAAGACCTGACCCCAAACATGACCCCAAACACGCTGACGGTGAGGCGTGAGGAGTTAGGTGAGAGGCGTAACAGCTCCTCACCCCTCACTCATCACCCCTCACCAGCCGAAGGCCCAGATACGGGCAAGCGCGAATGATGGCCGCCTCACGCACTGAGTATGGCACGGGCATCCCGCTCAGCACACTGCTCGAAGGCTATGCCCCGGTGAGCCCCGGTGACGAGCGCGAGATACTCGGCTTGTCGCTTGACAGCCGCCGCACCCGGCCGGGTGATTTGTTTCTCGCCCAACAGGGCGGCGCGCGGCACGGCTCGGAATTTATTGAGGACGCCGTGTGCGCCGGCGCCGTGGCGGTGGCGGTGGAATCGAAGGCAGCGACTCCGACCGCGATGCGCGCCGTGCCGGTGTATGACATCGCCGGTCTCGGTCAAAAAATCGGGCACATCGCCGCACGCTTTTATGGCCATCCCAGTCATGACTTGACCGTCATCGGCGTCACCGGCACCAACGGCAAGACCTCGGTCACGCATTTTCTGGCGCAGGCGCTGTCAAGTCCATGCGGGGTGATCGGCACGCTGGGCAACGGTATTTATGGCCAACTGGAAAGCGGCAGCCACACCACCCCCGATGCGGTCACCCTGCAAGCCCTGCTCGCGTCTGTGCACGAACGCGGCGCGCCGAGTGTGGTGATGGAGGTCTCCTCACACGGGCTTGAGCAGGGGCGGGTAAATGGCGTGGAGTTCGATATCGCGGTGTTCACTAATTTGAGCCGCGACCACCTGGACTATCACCCCGATATGGCGGCTTATGGCGCGGCGAAGCGCCGGCTGTTTCAGATGCCGGGTCTGCGTCACGCCGTTATCAACTGTGACGATGACTACGGCCGCGAGTTGCTGAGTACTCTTCCCAAGGGCGTTGCGCCGTTGGCGTTTGGCCTATCTGCGTGCGGAATCATGGAGGCCCCGCAAGTGCGCGGGATGGCTCTGCGTCTGCATGCTCAGGGACTCGTGCTGGATGTCGAAACTCCGTGGGGCGCCGGCAGCATTGAGAGTACGCTGTGGGGGCGCTTCAATGCGAGTAATTTGCTCGCGGCGCTGGCGGTGTTGTTGACGATGGGTGTGCCTCTCGCCGACGCGCTGCAACGGCTCTCGCGTGTGCGCGCTGTACCGGGGCGAATGGAGCACATCGCGGGCCGAGCCGATCAGCCAACGGTGATAGTGGACTATGCCCACAGCCCCGATGCCTTGCAGCAGACCCTCGCGGCGGTGCGCGAACATACTGACGGGCGCATCTGGTGCGTGTTCGGCTGCGGCGGTGACCGCGATCGCGGCAAGCGCCCCTTGATGGGCGCGATCGCGGAACAGTATGCCGATTTTGTGGTGGTCACCGACTACAACCCGCGGCATGAAGATCCGATCAGCATCGTGGCCGAGATCCTGGCGGGGATGGATCGTCCCTATGCGGCGTATGTGCGCCGCGACCGGGCCGAGGCCTTGGCCTTCGCCATCCGTCATGCCGCAGCGACTGACATCATCTTGGTCGCGGGTAAAGGTCACGAAAATTATCAACTGATTGGCGCCGAGAAGATACCGTTCAGCGACCGCGAGCAGGTGGCCAAATTACTCGCGAGGGAGCAATGATCCGTATGCATCTCTCCGAGGCCGCAACGGTATTGGCAGCCAAACATCCGGGCCGGGATGTGGAGTTCGCCGGGGTAAGCACCGACAGCCGCGCCTTGCAGCGGGGTAATTTATTCGTCGCATTGCGCGGCCCGCACTTTGACGGCCACGCCTTTTTAGATCAGGCCATGCAGCGCGGTGCGGTGGCGGCGTTGGTGGATCGCGCTGTCGAGATGGCGCTGCCGAACGTGTGCGTGCCGGATACCCGTGCCAGCTTGGGCAAACTGGCGGCTGCTTGGCGGGCGCGTCATACCATGCCGCTGGTGGCGGTCACCGGCAGCAACGGCAAGACCACGGTCAAGGAAATGATCGCGGCGATACTCGGCCAGCGCGGTGCGCTGTTGGTGACGCAAGGCAATCTCAACAACGACATCGGCGTGCCGCTGACCCTGCTGCGCCTGGAGCGCGCGCACCGCCACGCGGTGATTGAGATGGGCGCCAATCATTCCGGCGAGATCGGTTATCTCACCGGCATCGCCCGCCCCACGGTGGCGCTCATCACCAACGCCGGGCCCGCGCACCTGGAAGGCTTCGGCAGCATCGAGGGTGTGGCGCACGCCAAGGGTGAAATCTATTCCGGGCTCGGTGAGGGCGGTGTAGCGGTCATCAATGCCGACGACCACTATGCGCCGCTGTGGCGCGAACTGGCGGGCGGCCATCGGATAGTGACCTTCGGGTTGAATGCCGCGGCCGATGTGCGCGCCGAGTGGCGAGCGGAGGACAGCGGCAGCGCGCTGCAACTCTCGACGCCTGCGGGTGTGACGCAAGTGAAGCTGCCACTACCCGGCCGGCACAACGTGATGAATGCGCTGGCCGCCGCCGCCGCGGCTCTGGCGGCAGGGGCCGCGTTGTCCGACATCAAGCAGGGACTGGAGGCGATGCGGCCGGTGCACGGGCGGCTCGAACGGATGCCGGGGATCAAAGGCGCGGAACTGATAGACGACACCTATAACGCCAACCCGGCGTCTTTGCAGGCGGCGCTGGAGGTGCTGGCGGCGTGCGCCACACGCAAGTGGCTGGTGCTGGGCGATATGGGCGAGCTGGGCGCAGACGCCGTCGCGTCGCATGAGCGAGTAGGCGATCTGGCGCGCGCCGCCGGTGTGGAGGCGCTGTACGCGACCGGCGAGCTGAGCCGATATGCGGCGCAAGCCTTCGGCGCCGGCTCCGAGCATTTTGCCAACCACGTCACATTGATTGCCGCATTGACCGGCAGGCTAGCCCGCGACAATGGCGGAGTGACGATATTGATCAAAGGCTCGCGCAGCGCCCACATGGAAGATGTCGTTGCCGCCCTCAGCAGCTCTGCGGGAACCACCGACTGATGCTCGTCTACCTCTTTCAATATCTGGCGAAGAGTCACTCGTTCTTTAATGTCTTCGGCTACATCACGTTGCGCGCCATCCTCGGCGCGCTCACCGCGCTGGCGATTTCGCTGTTGCTCGGACCGGCCGTGATCCGGCGCTTGAGTCATCACCAGATCGGCCAGCAGGTGCGCGACGACGGTCCGCAGAGCCACCTCAGCAAGAGCGGCACCCCGACCATGGGCGGCGCGCTGATTCTGATCGCCATCGTCATCAGCACCTTGTTGTGGGCCAATTTGGATAACCGTCATGTCTGGCTGGTGCTGGTCATCACCGTGGCGTTCGGTCTGATCGGCGGCGTGGATGACTATCTCAAACTGGCGCATAAACGCTCCAAGGGATTGTCCGCGCGCTCCAAATATCTTTGGCAGTCGGTTGCGGGCCTCGCTGCGGCGATCTTTCTGTATGCCACCGCGCATCTCCCCGCCGAGACGGAACTGATCGTGCCGTTCTTCAAACAGGTCGCGCTGCCGCTGGGAGCGGTGGGCTTTGTGTTGCTGAGCTATTTCGTGATTGTGGGCACCAGCAACGCGGTAAATCTCACCGACGGCCTGGACGGGCTCGCCATCCTCCCCACGGTGATGGTGGCGGTGGCGCTCGGGATCTTCGCCTATTCGAGCGGCCATGTGGTGTTCTCCAAGTATCTCGGTATTCCTTACATCCCCGGCGCGGGCGAGCTGGCGGTGTTTTGCGGTGCAATGGCCGGGGCGGGCTTGGGCTTTTTGTGGTTCAACACCTATCCCGCGCAGGTGTTCATGGGCGACATCGGCGCGCTCGGCTTAGGCGCGGCGCTGGGCCTGCTCGCCGTCATCGTGCGCCAGGAACTGGTGCTGTTCATCATGGGCGGCGTGTTTGTGGTTGAGACCTTGTCGGTGATTCTGCAAGTCGCCTCGTTCAAGCTCACCGGTAAACGCATCTTCCGCATGGCGCCGCTGCATCATCACTTCGAACTCAAGGGCTGGCCCGAGCCGCGCGTGATCGTGCGTTTTTGGATCATCACCGTGGTGCTGGTGCTGACGGGTTTGGCGACGTTGAAGCTGAGATGATATGACGAAGAATACCCTCCATGCTCCCTCACCCCAACCCTCTCCCGGAGGGAGAGGGGTTGGGGGTGAGGGCCGCCGCACCGTCATCGTCGGCCTCGGCAAGACCGGGCTCGCCAGCGCGCGCTTTCTGGCGCGGCGCGGGGTGCCGGTGCTGGTCACCGACAGCCGTTTGCAACCGCCGGGCCTGCACGAGTTGCAGCAGGAATTGCCCGAGGTGCCGGTCTCGCTGGGCGGTTTCAACAGCGAGGCCCTGCTGCGCGCCGAACAAATTCTTATCAGCCCCGGCGTGTGGCTGCGCGAACCGGCGATCGCCGCCGCCGTGACGCGCGGCACGCCGGTGATCGGCGACATCGAATTATTCGCCCGCTACGCGCGCGCGCCGGTCATCGCCATCACTGGCTCCAACGGCAAGAGCACCGTCACCACGCTGGCCGGCGCGATGGCGGCGCGCGTCGGTCTCGAGGTGCGGGTGGGCGGCAACCTCGGCACGCCCGCGCTGGATTTGCTCAACGACACAGAGCCCGATCTCTACGTGCTGGAACTCTCCAGCTTCCAGCTTGAAACCACCCATAGTCTCGACGCCGCCGCCGGCGTGGTCCTCAACATCACTCCCGACCACATGGATCGCTACGATGATCTTGCCGGGTACGCGCGCGCCAAGCAGCGCGTCTACCGCGGTCACGGTGTGATGGTTATCAACCGCGACGACCCGCTGGTGAGCGCGATGGCGGAGCCGGGACGGCGGCAACTGGGCTTTACCCTGGGCGCGCCGCGTGGCGATGACTTCGGACTCATAGAGCATGACGGCAAGATCTGGCTCAGTCACGGCGCGCGTCATCTTATTACGGTGGGAGAGGTACGCATCCAGGGCAGCCACAATATCGCCAACGCCCTGGCCGCCTTGGCCCTGGGTCACGCCATGGCCATACCGCTGGCCGCGATGCTCGACACGCTGCGCGAATTTCCCGGTCTGCCGCATCGCAGGCAGTGGGTGGCGGAACAGGATGGGGAGATTTTGGGAGTGGTTGTAGCGTTCGCGGCTCACGGGTTTTTCTATCCCGTCCGGCTGGTCGGGAGGGAGAATTCTGGCTGGGTGCTGGGCCTGTTGCGGAAGGCGTTCAAGGACGCGATCGATCGCGGCTACTACTACTACCTCGTCAATCTCGACCTCGCGCAGACATCCAACAAGTTAC
>CAYUAZ010000076.1:0-9252 GCA_964442865.1 uncultured Gammaproteobacteria bacterium | reverse complement strand
GGCCAGGTCATTATCGCCGGGCAAAATCTGTCGGCGCTGGGTGCGCGTCGCATTCCCTATCTGCGCCGCAACATCGGCATGGTGTTTCAGAATCATCGCCTGCTCAACGACCGCACGGTGTACGACAATGTCGCCCTGCCGCTGGTGATCGCCGGGCTCGGTGCGGCGGAGACCGCCCGCCGGGTGCGCGCCGCGCTGGACAAGGTGGGCCTGCTCAGCAAAGAAAAACTCCACCCGCTGGTGCTGTCGGGCGGCGAGCAGCAGCGCGTCGGCATCGCCCGCGCCGTGGTCAACAAGCCGCCGCTGTTGCTGGCCGACGAGCCGACCGGCAATCTCGACCCGGAACTGTCGCACGAGATCATGCAATTGCTTCGGCAATTCAATCAATTCGGCGTGACGGTATTGATAGCGAGTCACGACGTGAACCTCATCGCCAGCATGGCGCAGCGCGTGCTGGTGCTCAGGGGCGGCCGTCTGGTGGGCGATAACAGGGTGCAGGATGGGCCTGTTCGGCCCGGCTAGGCGGCGCTCCGGGGCGACGCGCGTGGCGCGCGACGCCCTGCCGCGCGCGGCGGAGCCTGCCGTTGAAACCAGCTCCGGCGTACCGGTCACCCGGCCCGGTCCGGGCAGCGTCGCCTGGGCGCATCTGCAAGCGTGCAGCGCCACGCTCGCGCAGTTGAGCCGCGCCCCTGTCGCCACCGTGATGACGGCCGCCGTCATCGGCATTGCGCTGGCCCTGCCTGCCGGGTTGTATACGGTGTTGAGCTCCGTTCAGGCGCACAGCGCACAGTGGCACGACGAGCGGCAGATTTCGGTGTTTCTCAAGCCCACCATCAGCGACGCTCAAGCAGATGCGCTCGCCGGCCGGCTGCGCGCGCTGCCGGGCGTGGCGCAGATCAAGCTGATCAGCCGCTCGCAGGGGCTCGAGGAGATGCGCAAACAGAGCGGTTTTGCCGAGGCCCTGGCGATGCTGGATGAGAACCCCCTGCCGGCCTTGCTGGTGGTCTATCCCACGCCGCCACCCACGGGGATTACTCCGGCGGAGGCGGTGACCGGCCTGCTAACCACGCTCCAGGCGCTACCCGAGGGCGACGCCGTGCAGTTCGACATGCAATGGCTACAGCGTTTGGAGTCGATGCTGCGGGTCGTCGAGCGGGGTGTAGTGCTGCTGGCCGCCCTGTTGGCGCTCGGCGTGTTGCTGATCGTGAGTAACACCCTGCGCCTGGCCATACTCAACCGCCGCGAAGAGATTGAGATCATCAAGCTGATAGGTGCGACCGACGCCTTCATCCGCCGCCCGTTTCTCTACCTCGGCCTGGGCTACGGGCTGCTCGGCGGAGCCATCGCCTGGGCGCTGGTAACGCTGGCTATGGGGCTGTTGCACGGCCCGATAGAGCAGCTCGCCAGCCTTTATAGCAGCGATTTCCGACTGCCCCACCTAAGCGCTGCAGCGAGCCTCGCGCTGTTGAGCTTGGGAGGACTGCTTGGCCTGTTCGGCGCGCTGCTGGCGGTGCACAGACACCTGGCCGCCATCGAACCGACGTAACACCCTGGTATGAATTATGCACACAGCCAATAGATTACTGGCGTAAGGGATAAGGCTGGGGTGGAAAAGCGCACAACAAGCATCATGATTGTGGATGACTCGGAGGTCTCGCGCACGTTGATTGCGCGCAGCCTGCGGTCCGAGATGGGCAATGCCCGCATCACCGCCTGCGCCACCGCCAGCGAGGCCTTGGGCTATCTCACCACCATCAAGTTCGATCTCATTACCACCGCCCTGCTGCTGCCCGACATGGACGGCCTCGATCTCAGCCGACGTATCCGTGAAACCGTCATCCAGCGCTACACCCCCATCATCGTCGTGTCCGGCAACGCGGATGACCGGCTGCTGCGCGAAGGTTTTGCCGCCGGGGTCACCGACTATTTTGATAAATCCCAGGGTTATGCCGAGTTCGTGGGTTTCATCAAGGCCTTCACCCAGCGCAATCTCGGCTTGGTGGGCAGGGTGCTCTATGTCGAAGACAGCCCCACCGCTGCGGAGATCACCCGCCGTGTGATGGAAAAGCACGGCTTGCAGGTGGAGCGGGTCAGTACCGCAGAGCAGGCTTTAAGTCTGCTGGAGCGGAACGGGCCGGAAGACGAGCCAGAGGTGGACATCGTCATCACCGACTTCTTCCTTAAAGGCAAAATGACGGGCGGCGATTTATTACATGCCATCCGTGCCAAACTGCGTTATTCCCAGCAAGAGATGCCGGTGCTGGTGGTCACCTCCATCAGCAATGACAAAAAGCAGGCCGAGGTGTTCCATGCCGGGGCGAACGACTTTGTCACCAAGCCCATCGTGGCCGAGGTGCTGATGGCGCGGGTACGCTCGCTGCTGCTCATCAAGCAGCAGTTCACCGCCCTTAAACATCAGGCCGAGGAGATGAGTCGGCTGGCCACCACGGACAGTCTGACCGGAGTCCATAACCGGCGCTACCTGTTTGACCACGGCAGCCGCAGCCTCGAAAAAGACTCCAACCGGCCGGTATGGGTGTTCTTGATAGATATAGACCATTTCAAGAAGATCAATGATACTTATGGCCATATCGCAGGAGATCGCGTATTAGTTTTAATTGCGCAGGCGCTCAGACAGCACTTTATCGAGGAGACTAAATCTCCGGAGGCAATGGAGATCGGCAGGCGGCTGGGGGAGGCGGCTTACCGGCATACTGAGGGCGACCCCATCGTCGCACGGTTTGGCGGGGAAGAGTTTGCCATCCTCATACCCCGCTGTGGAGAAAGTGAAGCCTTGGCTCAGGCCAATGAGTTGCGGTGGCGTATAGAGGCCCTAAACCCTATAGATATACCCTTGACCATCAGCGTAGGGGCCGCCTCCACCTTATATCACCCGGAGATCTCGTTGACCCGCTTGCTCAGCCTCGCGGACCAGGCGCTCTATGCCGCCAAGGAGGCGGGCAGGAACCGTACCTACGTGTATAACCAACAGGGGCTGGTGGCCGTTAATAATCAGGTCAGCCGGGCGACCGCCCAAAACTGAACTTTATGGCCTGCTATCACTCTCAGATGAGTGGATTAGCTGCAAATCCGCTGTCACATGATAAAATTGAGCCTGCATTTTCATAGTGAGACACAGCCATGAAACAGAACTTTGATCTGCAATTAACCACCCCGGTAGGCAGCCTGGATGCCTACATCCGCGCGGCGAACGCGGTGCCGGTGCTGAGCGCTGAGGAGGAATTCGCCCTGGCCGTCAGCCTGCAAGAACACAACGATATCAGCGCGGCGCAGCGCCTCATCATGGCCCACCTGCGCTTTGTGGTGTACGTTGCACGCGGCTATTCAGGCTATGGTCTGGCGTTGGGCGATCTCGTGCAGGAAGGCAACATCGGCCTCATGAAAGCGGTGCGTCGCTTTAATCCCCACATGAAAGTTCGTCTGGTGTCGTTTGCCGTGCACTGGATCCGCGCCGAAATCCACGAATTCGTCCTGCGCAACTGGCGCATCGTCAAGATGGCGACCACCAAGGCGCAACGCAAACTATTCTTTAACCTGCGCGGCGCCAAGAAACGCCTGGGCTGGCTCAACCAGGAAGAGGTCAATATCGTGGCCAAGGATCTCGGTGTCAGTCCCGAGGCCGTGCGTGAGATGGAGATGCGTCTCAGCGGTCAAGACATCTCGTTCGACGCCGACGAGGACGACGAAGACGAGCGTCCCAACTTCGCGCCCGCCGCCTATCTGCAAGATTTGCGGATGAACCCGGCAGCCCAAGTCGAGGAACGCGACACCGCCGAGAGCGGCAGCGAACAACTCACTCACGCCCTCGCCAATCTCGATCCACGCAGCCGCGATATCCTGGCGCGGCGCTGGCTGGCCGAAAAGAAATCCACCCTGCAAGACCTCGCCAAACGTCACAAGGTTTCCGCCGAGCGCATCCGCCAGCTGGAAAGCAACGCCATCAAAAAGCTCAAGGCGGCGCTGATCGCTTGAAAGCAGGGGCTAGGGGCTAGGGGCTAGGGGCTGAAGTTTAAGTAATGCGGCGATCGTGTTTGGATCTAACGCTGCAAGATAAGGGATAGTGCCCAACAAGGGCGCGGAAATCCGTGCCTGCAAGGCCTCGATGTTGCGCGCCTGCTGGGGCATATTCGCAGTGATGCAATTCGCCACCCAACCCGCCAGGTGTACGCCGTGATGAGCGATGCTCTCGACCGTGAGCAGGGCATGATTCAGACAACCTAAGCGCATTCCCACCACCAGAATCACCGGCAAGCCCAGTTGCTCAACCAGGTCCGCGCTGGTCTCATGCTCATTGAGCGGCACCAGCCAACCGCCCGCGCCTTCCACAACCACTACGTCCGCGCGCTGTAAGATATTGTCATACAGTGTTTTGATATGCGAGAGGTCAATGCGTAACCCTGCGTCTTGCGCGGCGAGATGTGGGGCGATCGGCGGATGAAAAAGATACGGGTTGACCTCATCGTAGCGCAGCGGTACAGAGGCCTGTTGCTGCAGCAACACAGCATCTTCGTTACGCAAGCCTTCACTGGTCTCGACTACGCCACAGGCTACCGGTTTCATGGCCGCCGAGCGATAACCCGCAGATGCAAACGCCTGCAGCAGGCCCAGAGTCACCCAGGTCTTGCCCACATCCGTGTCGGTGCCGGTGATAAAAAACCCGCGTGTCATGCGGCTTTGCGACCGCGCAGGCTGCTGAGAGGAATGCTGACCACTCCGTCGCGGGAGGTTTGTTGAGGTATCGTCTCCGGCGCCCAGGCGTGGCCGTAGATGACTTCATAGCTCGCCGGTAAGACGCCGTCTTTGCGATATCTCTCATAGGCGGCGGTGAGCTGCCGCAAGCGTCCCTTGCCGGTGAGTCCGTGTGGACGGCCTGCCGTGACGTTGTGCGCGCCGATGTTTTTTAGATCGCGCAACAATGTGTCGAGATCGGCATAGGTGAGCGTGTGCCGCTCCACATCCATCACCGGGGTGGCGAAGTGCGCCCGCACCAGGGCATCGCCAATGTCGTGCATGTCTATAAAGGCGTTTACGTGGCTGTACTGATCCACTTTATTCCAACTTGCGCGCAGCTCTTTGAGTGTGTCGGGACCGAAGGTGGAAAACATCAGCAGGCCGCCGGGCCTTAGCACCCGGCAAAATTCACTCAACGCGCGATCCAGGTCGTTGCACCACTGCAAACCGAGGTTGGAAAAAATCATGTCCACACTGCCGGTCAGTAGCGGCAGCGATTCAATATCGCTACAAATAAAGGTTTGGCGGTGGGTAAACCATTTGCTTGAAAACGGCGCGCGTTTGCGTGCTTCGAGCAACATGCCGTGGGCAATGTCCAGGGCGGCGACGCGGCATTGATAACGTCGGGCGAGTGTCTTGCTGCATGCGCCGGTGCCGGCGCCGGCGTCGAGTATCATGGCCGGACGGACGCGCATCAGATCGAGGCGATCCAGCATCCGTCGTCCGATCTCGTGTTGCAACACCGCATTTTTATCATACGCGCGCGCGGCGCCTTCAAAGGCACGTTGCAGCAGTCGTTTATCGAGATGGTAAGCGTCGGGAAGTTCAGTCATAGGAAATTGTTGAGGGCGCGCAAAAATTCCGCCGGATGTGAAAGAAACGGCGCATGTCCCGACTTCTGCAGGGTGAACAATTTTCCATGCGGTAAATTCTCCGCCAAATAGGCGCTTGCTGGTAATGGGGTCAGCGGGTCGCGTTCCCCGGCGATCACCAGCGCCGGGGAGGTGATGCGTGCTAGATGAGCGCGCAGATCGGCGTCACGCAGAATGTTTAATCCTCCCCGCAAAGCCGCTGTTGCGGGCAGGCCGTGGCGAAATACGGCCTGGTTCAGGGCGGCAAGGCTGGCCTGCGCCCGTTCGCTGCCGCGTAATTGCAATGCGAGAAATCGTCTTATGGTTTTTTTGGCGTCGTGTTCCAGTTCTTGGGAAAATTGTTCCAACACCTCAGTGCTTATGCCGTGAGACCAGTCTGCAGAACGTGTGAACTTGGGGGTACTCGCAACCAGGATCAGTTTTGTCACACGTTCGGGATGGATCGCGGCGCAGTGCATGGCCAGCATCCCGCCGAGCGACCAGCCGAGCCATGTTGCTTGCTGAGGGACAACGGGCACGATCCGTTCGGCGAGACTTTGCAGTGTGTACGGTTCAGGTATCACTGCGCTGCGTCCGTGACCCGGGAGGTCTATGCAGGTGACGCGGAAATTTTTTGCAAGCTGCGCGGCGGTTTCCTCCCATACCCCGCCATGCAATCCCCAGCCGTGCAGCAGTACTATGTCCGGTCCGTTGCCCAGTGTTTCGCTATACGGATTCATGGAGCAACAACTTCGCTCAAGGCTTCCAACAGACGGTCTACGTGCTGTTCCGTGTGCGCGGCGGAAAGCGTGATGCGCAGCCGCGCCTGGCCTTGGGGCACGGTCGGCGGGCGGATCGCACTGATGACGATGCCGCGCGCATAGAGCTTTTCGCTCAAGGCGAGCGCCGACTCGCTGTCGCCGACGATCAGCGGCTGAATCGGCGTTATTGAGACCGCAATGGGTAAATTCAGTTGCGCAGCGCCTAGTCGAAACCGTGCAATGAGTGAGAATAAATGTTCACGCCGCCAACCCTCGCTCTGCACTAGCTTGAGACTGGCTCGCGCCGCCTCGGCGAGTGCGGGCGGCAGCGCGGTGGTGTAAATGTAGCTGCGTGCCTGTTGAATAAGCATCTCGATTAACTCTTCACTCCCCGCGACAAATGCGCCAAAGACGCCGAAGGCCTTGCCCAGCGTACCCATAAGAATCGGAACATCGTCCCGGTTTATTGCCAGCTCTTCCAAGGTTCCTCTGCCGGTTTTTCCAAGCACGCCCAAGCCGTGCGCGTCGTCTATCATGAGGCTGGCATTATTGTTGCGCGCCAACTCCGCAAGCGCAGCTACCGGTGCAAGATCGCCATCCATACTGAATACGCCGTCGCTGACTATAAGTGCGAATTTGTCGGTGAGTACAAGTTGGTTCTTAAGCGCACTCATGTCGCCATGCGGATAGCGACGCAGGCGCGCGCGGGATAGCAGAGCGGCATCCACGAGCGAGGCGTGGTTGAGGCGGTCTTCGTACACCACAGCGCGCGGGCTCGTCAGCGTGCCGATGACACCGAGGTTGGCCATGTAGCCGGTGGAGAACAGCAAGGCGCGCGGCCGCCCGGTGAACCCGGCCAGTTCTTCTTCGAGGGCGTGGTGCGCCGCGCTGTGGCCGGTGACCAAATGCGAGGCCCCGCTGCCGACGCCGTAACGCACCGCACCCTCTTGCAGCGCCTTGATGACCAACGGATGATTGGCGAGGCCGAGATAATCGTTGCTGCAAAACGAAAGATAGTCTCGTCCAGCGATCACAATCTCCGCGTCGTGCGGACTTTGCAGAATGCGGCGCTTGCGGTAGAGGTGTTCCCGGCGACGGAGGTTTAGTTCATCGGCAAGACGTTGATTCAGATTCACGCCGGCGATATGCCCAACTTTTCCAGCAAGGCTTTGTCCTGCCCAATTTCCGGGTTACCGGTAGTGAGCAGTTGGTCGCCATAAAAGATGGAGTTGGCCCCGGCGAGAAAACACAAGGCTTGCATCGTTTCCGGCATCTGCTGTCGGCCTGCGGACAGCCGCACGCGGCTGTTCGGCATCGTGATGCGCGCGACCGCGATGGTGCGTATGAATTCAAAAGGATCGAGCGCCTCCGTGCCGTGCAGCGGCGTGCCGACGATTTGCACCAAGTTGTTGATCGGCACGCTCTCCGGTTGCGGTTCCATACGGGCCAATTGCGCGATCAGCCCCGCGCGCTCGCGGCGCGTCTCGCCCATGCCGACGATGCCGCCGCAACACACCTTAATCCCCGCCGCACGCACCTGCTCCAGCGTATCGAGGCGGTCTTGATAGCCGCGTGTGGAAATAATGTCGCCGTAAAATTCGGGTGAGGTGTCGAGGTTGTGATTATAGTAATCAAGCCCGGCGTCCTTGAGCTGACTTGCCTGATCCTCTTGCAGCATGCCGAGCGTGGCGCAGGTCTCCATCCCAAGCTCACCCACGGCCTTGACCATCGCGATAACCGGCGCCAAATCTTTTTGTTTCGGTCCGCGCCAGGCCGCGCCCATGCAAAAGCGCGTTGCGCCGTTGGCCTTGGCGGTGCGAGCGGCTTCCAATACCGTTTCCAGCGGCAGCAATGCCTGATTTTCCACGCCGGTGTGGTAACGTGCGGCTTGCGGGCAGTAACCGCAATCCTCCGGGCAACCGCCGGTTTTGATGGAAATCAAGGTGGAGAGTTGCACCTCATTGGGATCAAAGTGCAGGCGGTGAACAGTCTGGGCGCGAAACAGTAAATCGTTAAACGGCAGTTCAAACAGCGCCTCAATTTCCGCAAGGTTGAATTTTTTAAGGATATTCGGCGTACCGGCCGAGGGGGGCTCGAAGGCCGCATTGGGATAGTTCATAATCTGGGCATGATAACGGCTCCAGCAGGACTGTCAACCTGATATGAACCTTTCAGTTAACGGTTGGGTAAAAAAGATACAACTCTGGCTATATCCACCTGCCTGTATTCTATGCAACAGCCCGGTTAAAGAGGGCGATCTGTGTGTGGGCTGCGTGGTTGAGCTTCCCTACAATGTCGCCGCGTGTGCGCGCTGTGCCTTGCCATTGCCAAACGCGGCCGGACTCTGCGGACAATGTCTGCAAGACCCACCCGGCTATGACAGTGCGGTAAGCCTGTTCCGCTATGCGTATCCCGCCGATCATCTGATTTTGCGCCTGAAGTTCCAGGCGCAGCTTCACCTGGCGCGCGCAATGGGCGAACTGTTGGCGCAACATCTCAAGCGCGAGCCGCAAATAATGCCTGAGTTGATAATTCCGGTGCCGCTGCATCGCTCCCGGCTGCGCGAGCGCGGCTTTAATCAGGCCCTGGAAATCGCCCGGCCCATCGCGCGCAGTTTGAATATTCCGGTGGACTATAAAAGCTGCGAACGGGTGCGCAAGACCCCGGCGCAATCGTTACTGCCCGCCAGCGAACGGCGCAAGAATATCAAGGGTGCGTTTCGCGTTACACGGCCCATAGCAGCGCGGCACGTGGCGATACTGGATGATGTGATGACCACCGGTCACACCGTGCAGGAATTGGCCAAGACCCTGCGCAAAGCGGGCGTGGAGAGAGTTGATGTGTGGGTGGTGGCACGTGCGGCCTGGGATCGGTGATAAGCTATAGGC
>CAYUAZ010000075.1:0-9512 GCA_964442865.1 uncultured Gammaproteobacteria bacterium | reverse complement strand
GACGTCGCCAATATTGGGTAATGTAACGAGCCGCTGCGGCGAGGGCCTGTGGGCGGTACACGTTACGTTCGCCAATCTCTCCAGCCAGGACCCCAACATGGGCACGCAACCGGTCCGCTGTGATAAGGGGCCCTTCCGTCCCCCGGTGAGCCGCTGCCGCAGCGGCACCCACTCTATTCAACAAGACTAATCCAACAGGAAAGTGATATTGGCGTTAATGCGATACGTGGTGATCTTGTTGTTCTCCACCTTGGCCTCAAAATTCTTGATGTAAATAGACTTAATCCCGTGTAGCGTCTTGGCTGCGCGGGCCACCGCCTGGGCCGTCGCATCTTCCCAGCTTTTATCCGATTCGGCGAGCACTTCGATGACTTTCAAAACGTTTGACATGTGTCCTCCTGGCCAGGTGGTGATGTTCGTAGTGAGAAGCGTACTTTTGTGAGCCCAGCTTGTCATATATAAATAACGAAGAGATTGATCTATATCAAATCCAACAGGTCTGCAATTAGGTATTTTGAACTAATGTTAAAAGGAGATCAGCTATGGCAAACCTGACGAGTTCCCAGATCAAGGAACTTAAACAAATGATAAATAACCGGTTTACGGAGCTTCTCGAGGAGGTCCGTCAAGAGTTGATACGCTCCGACGATCAGCATTATGTGGACCTCGCCGGCAAGGTAACGGATGTCGGTGACGAATCGGTAGCGGACATGCTCGTGGATATGGACGCCGCTATCGTGGACAGGCAAATCCGGGAAATCCGCGATCTCGAGGCCGCAAGGTTGCGTATCGGCGATTTCAGCTATGGGATCTGCGCTGATTGTGGCGATGACATCGGCTATGAGCGGCTGCTCGCGTATCCGACGGCCAAACGGTGTTACGTTTGCCAGCAACAGCACGAAAAGAGCTATGCCCAAGAGGGTAGACCGAGCTTGTGAACAGCGCCTTATGATGAACGACGATGTAGGCAGCCTATTTAAATTCATCAAAAAACGGGATGGCGCCCTTGTCCCGTTCGAGTCGGACAAGATTAAGCGCGCCATCGCCAAGGCCGGCGCAGTCACAGGCGAGTTCAGCGAGCCCGTCGCCGCAGAGTTGGCGCTCAAAGTTTTAAGAGTCGCAGAAGAAACCCTCACAGAAAAGATTCCTACCGTTGAAGAAATACAGGACATCGCCGAAGCGGTATTGCTCTCCTCCCCTTATCACAAGACCGCCAAATCCTACGTTCTCTATCGGGCCCAGCACGCGGGAATACGCGAGATCGTCGCCAGGGCCGATGTGGATCTGGTGGATCAGTATCTGGAACAGCTCGACTGGCAGGTCAAAGAAAACAGCAACATGACCTACTCCCTGCAGGGGCTCAATAATTACATCTCTTCTGAAATCAGCAAGGTTTACTGGCTCAATAAAATCTATCCGCCCGAGATCAGGGAGGCATATCTCAGCGGCGATTTTCACATCCATGACCTCAACGCCGTTTCGGTTTACTGTGTAGGTTGGGACCTCACCGACCTGCTCATGCAGGGGTTCAGAGGCGCGCCCGGCAAGATTGAAAGTAGGCCGGCCAGGCATTTCCGCAGCGCGCTCGGCCAGGTGGTCAATTTCTTTTATACCCTGCAGGGCGAGGCGGCAGGCGCCCAGGCCTTCTCCAATTTCGACACGCTGCTCGCGCCCTTCATCCGCTATGACGGCCTGGGGTATACCGAGGTCAAACAGGCCATGCAGGAATTTATCTTCAATATCAACGTCCCCACGCGGGTAGGTTTCCAAACGCCGTTTACCAATGTCACTATAGACTTGCAGCCTCCCAGCTATCTCGCCGGGCAGGGCGTGATTATCGGCGGCGTCATGCAGGACAAACCCTATAAGGACTTTCAGGAAGAGATCAACCTATTCAACCGGGCGCTCTTTGAGGTCATGCAGGAAGGGGATGCGAACGGCAGGGTGTTTACCTTTCCGATACCGACCTACAACATCACCAAGGATTTTGATTGGGACAACCCGAATTTAGAGGGCTTATGGCGGATGACGGCCAAGTACGGCATACCGTATTTTTCCAACTTTGTGAATTCCGACATGAAGCCGGAAGACGCCCGTTCCATGTGTTGCAGGCTGCGTATTGACACGCGCACTCTGGAGCGCAGAGGTGGAGGGTTCTTCGGCGCCAACCCGCTCACCGGCTCTATCGGCGTGGTGACCATCAACATGCCGCGGCTGGGCTACTTGTCAAAAAGCGAAGAAGAATTTACACAACGGCTGGAAAGGCTCATGCGCTTGGCCAAAAACAGCCTGGAGATTAAAAGAAAGACCCTGGAGCGTCTTACGGAAAGAGCGCTTTATCCTTACGTAAAATATTATCTCAGAGACATCAAGAACCGCTTTGGCGAGTACTGGAAAAATCACTTTTCCACCATCGGTCTGGTCGGCATGAACGAGGCCTGTTTGAATCTGTTTGGAGAAAATATTGCCAGCCGCAAGGGGCATGCCTTTGCGGTAAGAGTACTCGATTTTATGCGCGGCAAACTGATCGAGTTTCAGGAAGAGACCGGCAACAACTACAATCTAGAGGCCACGCCCGCCGAGGCGACGGCGTACCGGCTTGCCCGCAGGGACAAGGAAAAATATCCACAAACACTTTGCGCCAACGAGGAACAGTACAAGAACGGCGCAGAGCCTTTTTATACCAATTCGACACACCTGCCGGTTAATTATACCGATGACGTCTTCGAGGTCTTTGACCTGCAAGATGAGTTACAGACCAAATATACGGGCGGCACGGTTTTGCACATCTTTGCCGGGGAGGAGATCAAGTCGCCGGGGGCCATCAAAAATCTTGTGCGCAAGATTTGCGAAAATTATCGTCTGCCCTATTTTACCGTGACCCCCACTTTTAGCGTTTGCCCTTCTCATGGCTATGTGGTGGGTAAACATCCGAAATGTCTGGTGTGCGGAGCGGACTGCGAGGTCTATTCCCGTATCGTGGGTTATTTACGCCCCACCGATCAGTGGAACGAGGGCAAACAAGAAGAGTTCCGGCTCAGAAAAACCTACACGCTTTGAATCATGGATATCGGCGGGTTTCAGCGTTTTTCACTCATAGACTATCCTGACAAGATCAGCGCCATCGTATTTACGCGCGGCTGCGATTTCAGGTGCGGTTACTGCTACAACGCCGAGCTGGTGCTGCCCGAGCGCTATCCCGAGCTGATCCCCGAAAAAGAAATCCTGGATTTTTTACAGACGCGCCGCGGCAAACTGGATGCCGTCGTCATCACCGGTGGTGAGCCTACCCTGCAAGCTGATTTGCTGGAATTTATCGGAAAGCTTAAAAAACCGGGCTTTCTCGTCAAGCTTGACACCAACGGCTTCAATCCGGATCTGCTCAAAAAAATTATTGAGCAAAAGGCGGTGGATTATATCGCCATGGATATCAAGGCGCCGTTGGAAAAATATCAAACCGTCATCAATGTGAAGATGGATGTCAATAAGATTGGCGAGAGCATCAGACTCGTCATGAATTCCGGCATAGCCTACGAATTCCGCACCACCGTGGTTAAGTCGCAACTCAACAAGGAAGATATTCTCAAGATAGGAAAATTAATCAAAGGCGCCAAGCGCTACGCCTTGCAAAAATTCCTGCCCGCCAAGGTGTTAGATCCTGAATTTGCTAACAGAGAAACCTATTCCGATACGGAGTTTGCCGAATTCAGACAGGCCTTGTCAGCCGACGTGGAGGAGTGCCTGGTGCGTTAGTCAATGTACAACGGCGACTGACGGGGATGACGGACTCGTCAGGCATCGTAGAGATGCGCGCGCGACCAGGGCAGGGTGTTGTTGTCGCCACGGGCGAAGACGACCTGGAAAAGCTGCAAGCTGCCGGAAGTGAAGCTCGCCAGCGAACCCGCGAGGTAGAGCCGCCAGGCTCGGACAAAGTTTTCGTCGAACAGCGTTTGTACGGTGTCCGCCTGCCGTTCGAAGCGCGCGAGCCAATGCTCCAGTGTCTTCGCGTAGTGCAGCCGCAGATTTTCCACGTCGAGCACGGAGAATGCGTGCGGCTCGAAGATCTCCATCATCTCGCGCAGTGACGGCGGGTAGGCGCCGGGGAAGATGCGCTTCTCGATCCAGGCGTGCATCGGTTCCGGTTTGTTGCGGCCGATGGAGTGTATCAGGCCGCGTCCCTCGGGGGTTAAACAGCGGTGTATCACCTCGCCGAGTTCACGGTAATGATCCAGACCGACGTGTTCCAGCATGCCGACCGAGACGAAGGCATCATACTGGCCGGTGATGTTGCGGTAGTCGTCCTCGATGTATTCGATGCCGCTCAAGCCTTCCGCCGCCGCGCGTTCGCGGGCGTAGCGAATCTGTTCGCGGGAGATGTTGAATGAGCGCACTTTCACGCCATAGTGGCGCACCATGTGCCGCGCCAGTCCGCCCCACCCGGAACCGGCCTCGACGACACGCTCGCCCGGTCGCAGTTGCAGCTTGCGGCACACGTGATCCAGCTTTGTGATCTGGGCCTCTTCAAGCGTCATCGAGGGAGAGGGGAAATAGGCGCAGGTGTATTGCATCTCCTGATCGAGCCAAAGCCGATAGAAGTCATTGCTGAGATCGTAGTGATGATGGACGTTGCTCGACGAGCCCGCCAAGGTGTTGGCGCGTGGGCGTTTGAACATGTGCGATTGAAACTTTTTCAAGAATTCAAATTTTGTCGCGTTGGCGCCGTAAGCGATTTCCAGAAATTTTACGAGATCCCCTTCGACTTCAACGCCCCCGGTGCTGTAAAGATCGCCGAATTGCAGGCTCGGATTGCTGAGCAGCTTATACAGCGCAGAACGGTGACGGAGCGCAATGCGGGTGGCTGGACGCGCGGAGGAAGTTGTGATCTCTTCGCCGTTCCACAGCACCATCTGCAACGGCGGGTCGCCAAGAAGGGAGAGCATCTTGCGGGCGAGCCAGCGTTCCAGGGGAGAGACCCGCGCCGGTGGTTCAGTGAAATCGGGGACCGGCATACCCTCGGTGACAGCCGGCATGTTAAACGCTACGGCTTTTTCTTTTTTCATGGATACAGTCTCCTTTGGTTATTCATCCCTGCATAACTATGAACGACCGGCGTTTCAGCACTCCATTTTGTTACAGATAGCCTAAAATATCTCCTGAATAGGTAAGCTTGCTTACATTGTAATAAAGCGGCATAAGTGTGGCAACTGTAGAATTTAACTCGGCAAAGCCCCTGTATGAGCCTCTCTATCGGGGCGGATTATTATCTTCTGGACAAGGGGTTACACGACGTTTAGAGTTGTAGCTGCCTAGTGAGAGTCTTACATAAAAGGAGTTAACCGTCATGCAGCTTCCCCTTCAAATTACCTTCCGAGATATTCCTCCCTCCCCCGCCGTTGAGGCGCGTATCCGCAAAAAGGCGGAGAAGCTGGAATCGTATTATGACAGGATCATGGGTTGTCGGGTCGTGGTCGAGGTGCCCCAGAAACACCACCACCAAGGCAAACTTTTTAATGTGCGCATTGACATCACTGTACCCGGCGGCGAGCTGGTGGTAAAACGAGTCGTCAACCACCCTGGCGCCGTTAGCGAGCGTGGTGACTTCGCCGCGCCAGGCCGTCAGGTGGAAGATTATGCGCGCCACAAGCGAGGCGATGTGAAGCTTCACGAAGCTCCGCCCAACGGCGACGTCTCTGAGCTGTTTCCTGAAGAGGGTTACGGCTTTATCGAGACACCGGACGGACGCCAGATCTACTTCCATCGCAACAGCGTGACCCATCCTGAATTCGAACGCCTCAAGACGGGTACGGAGGTGGTGTTTGTGGAGGAGCAAGGCCATGAAGGTCCGCAGGCCAGAACAGTCACCATAGGCAAGCATCACCTGACTGAGTGAGGCGTTTGCAGTATCGGACTATTTTGCCGAGGGGCGCTGGTCGGTAGAAAGTGAATCGCCGTCTATCCAAAGGCGGTTTTCCTTGCGCTGTACTTTCACTCCCAATTCGGCGCTGAGCGCCGTGATCCGGTTGGCGATATATTCAAACTCATCCCCGGTGGCGGGTACGCTGCGGCAGTTTTCAATGAAGACGGGATGAAGATTGACCCGGTGAAGTTTAGAGCGGCTCAGCTCAAGTTCAAAGAGCAACTGCAAGTCGTTTCTAAATTCGGGATCTACGTAGTAATCATCCACCAGATCGCCGGCCGCATAGAGGATGGGGCGGCCGCGATAGATCTCGATGCCCTGAAATAGATGAGCGCTATGGCCAAATATAATCCCATAGCCCATGTCTATGGCCGTGTGGGCCAGGGTGACGAAATAATCCGGGGGACGCTCGGCCCAGTTCGATCCCCAATGCAGCGACAGGATCGGCCAGTCTACGCCGGTCTGCTGCATGGCGTGGTAGCTCGCCTGGAATTGGGCGAGGGTGGCCTGTTCTTCCCCTAGATCAAGATAGGCGATGCCCGACCTGGACTCGCCCGCGGCAAAGTCCTCCTGGTGGTCGCAAAAGGCCACCATACCGAATTTGACGCCGTCACGTTCGATATAAACCGGGGCGCGGGCCTCATTCAGATCTCTGCCGGCGCCGCTGTAACCAATGCCGTGCGCATGCAGGTGGCTCAGCGTATCCGTTAATCCCGCTATGTCGAAATCGAGGGTGTGATTGTTGGCGAGGCTGACGAGATCAACCCCCGCATCGGCCAATGATCGGGCGGCCTCCGGCGGTGCGCCGAAATAAAAGGCCTTGGATGCGCCCTGCCAGAGTTGCTGAGAGGCGGTGACGGCGCATTCCAGATTGACGAGGGTAAGATCAGCGGCGCGCAGCAGCGGGGCGATGCGGCCGAGGGGATAATCGGGACCGTGGCTCTTGATCCGCTCAGCCACGATGCGACCCAGCATCACATCCCCACCCACCATGAGGCGCAGAGTTTTGTCCATGTCGGGTCTGTGAGACTTCTGGTCGCTCCCGGCATCCTGCCTCCCGCGACACTAGTACATCCCTGTACGTCACAGGAATGCAGATACACGTGAAAAACGGAAGTACCTTCTTTGCTTGTATCTTTTCCCTTGTATCTTGTATCTGATTCAATGGTACCGAGGGTCGGAATCGAACCGACACGGTGTCACCACCACTGGATTTTGAGTCCAGCGCGTCTACCAGTTCCGCCACCCCGGCACAATCGCCAAGTATAAGAAAAAACTAGGCTGTTCCACAAGGCGGGAGGGCGATTATTTGCTACAATTTGCAATAATGCGCCGCAGTGACTTTCATTTTGAGCTTCCTGGCGGCCTCATCGCCCAATATCCCACACCGCAGCGCAGCCAAAGCCGCTTGTTGTGCCTGAACGGTCGTAGCGGCGCCGTGGACGACCGGCTGTTTGCAGATCTCCCTGAGCTGCTTCGCAGCGGCGATTTGCTGGTTTTCAATAATACCCGCGTGATCCCGGCGCGCCTGCTGGGCTTCAAGCAAAGCGGCGGTAAGGTCGAGGTTCTGGTTGAGCGGCTGCTGGACGACCGGCGCATCCTGGCGCAGATCCGCGCCAGCAAACCTCCCAAGCCCGATAGCCGGATCGTTCTGCAACGCGGTGATCGCTCCGTAACGGGCGTAGTACTTGCGCGGCGGGATGATCTCTATGAACTGCGGTTTGACGATCCGCACCCGGTATTGGAGATCCTCGATGCGGTTGGACATCAGCCGCTGCCCCCCTACATCGCCCGCGCCGATGAGCCCGTTGACCAAGAACGCTATCAGACTGTCTACGCCGAAAAGCTGGGCGCGGTCGCCGCACCCACCGCCGGTCTGCACTTTGACCGGCCGCTTCTCGATCGCATCGCCGCGATGGGCGTGGACAGCGCCTTTGTGACTCTGCACGTCGGCGCCGGCACCTTTCAGCCGGTGCGTGTCGAGGACATTACCGCGCACCACATGCACAGCGAATATGTCGAGGTCTCCGAACAGGTCTGCGCCCAGGTGCGCGCGACGAGGCAGAGGGGAGGGCGAGTCATCGCGGTCGGCACCACCAGCGTGCGCGCCCTGGAATCCGCGTCCCGCAACGGCAAGATCGAACCCTTGCACGGCGAGACAGACATCTTCATCTATCCCGGCTATGTGTTCAAAACAGTGAATGCCCTGATCACCAACTTTCACCTGCCCGAATCCACGCTGCTGATGCTGGTATGCGCCTTTGCGGGAAGAGAACATGTTCTGGCGGCCTATCGTCATGCCGTGGAGCATGGCTATCGCTTTTTCAGCTACGGCGATGCGATGTTCATTACCTCAGCCGAAATGGCTTGATCTATTGTCGTAGAGGTAAAATAATGCGGCGGGTAGAGGGTTTATTCCAAGTTATGGTTATGCAACCAAGCAGACAGGGTTAAGTTGATGCCGCCAAAAGTAAGGGACTTGATAGCCGAATTGCAAAGGGCTGGGTTCGTGAATCGCGGCGGCAAAGGCAGCCATCGAAACTTTGTCCACCCGAATGCCCAGAAACCTGTGACAATTTCCGGTAGACTGGAGAATGATGTAAAATATTATTAGGTCCGAGTGGTACGCTTGGCCCTGGAGGAGTCGAAGAAATGAAAGACAGCGCTAAATACGCAAAAATCGTCGAATGGTCTGAAGAAGATCAGTGCTATGTCGGGAGCGCACCTGGGCTGATTCTCGGCGGTTGCCACGGCGATGACGAGAAGCAAGTTTTCGAGGAGCTTTGTCTGATTGTCGAAGAAGCCATAGAGCTGTATCGGAAGGACAGAAAGCCTTTGCCGTCCGCGACCTCTGGCCGTGACTTCGTTAATCGCATGCAGAGCGTCGCATAACACGTCGCTCAACTTGGCTCGCTACGTCGCGGCGCTTTGCGCCTCGTGGCTCGCAGGTTAGCTTGGCGTTATGTCCCCAGCAGAGCGTTCTGCCGGTCTTGTCAATGGAAGCGGGGATTTAGACGGGTGCGCAGACAGGGTTTTCGTCTGGAGTAACTACTAGCCACTCGCCCTACCTGATTCAAGCCCTGTCGTGCGTTAATTCCGTTGTTATGAAATTTGAACTCCTAAACACAGACGGCCCCGCCCGTCGTGGCCAGCTCGTGTTCGAGCGCGGCGTCGTGCAAACACCGGCCTTCATGCCGGTGGGCACTTACGGCACGGTGAAGGCTATGACGCCGGAAGAACTCATCGAGATCGGGGCCGAGATCATTCTGGGCAATACCTTCCATCTCATGCTGCGTCCCGGCGTTGAGGTGATCGCAGCGCACGGGGATCTGCATGACTTCATGCATTGGCAGGGGCCCATCCTCACCGATTCAGGCGGTTACCAGGTGTTCAGTCTGGGGGCGAGACGCGACGCACAGGGACGTGCTAGTGTCGCGGGAGGCAGGAGGCCGGGAGCGACCAAAATCTCCGAAGAGGGTGTCAGTTTCCGCTCGCCGGTCAACGGTGATCCCGTTTTTCTCGACCCGGAGCGCTCCATGGCCGTGCAGCGCGCCTTGGGGGCCGACATCGTGATGGTGTTCGAAGAATGCACGCC
>CAYUAZ010000074.1:0-9641 GCA_964442865.1 uncultured Gammaproteobacteria bacterium | reverse complement strand
AGGGTGAGCGGCGGGCTTAGGAGCCGCGAACGACAGCACAGGATGTGCTGGCTGGGGCCGATGAAGAACACTGAAGTTACGCCAGGGACGGCGGAGATGACCTTAAAAAATCGCGTTGGTCGGGGTGAGAGGATTTGAACCTCCGGCCCCTAGCTCCCGAAGCTAGTGCTCTACCAAGCTGAGCTACACCCCGTGGTCAGTACGTGCGGTCTACGGAAAATTCGGCCAGGGCGCGCAGTGCATCCCGGTAGGGAGTCGGCGGCAGCAGCGTCAAGACCGCAATCGCCTTGTCCGCCTCTTCCCTAGCCAAGCGCGCAGTGTACGCGATGGCGCCGGTGGATTCAATGGCCAGCCCAACTGCTGCGATATCCCCTACCCCACCGTTCTCAATGGCATGACGAATGATCGCAGCCTGTTGTGGCGTGCCTTGCCGCAGGGCGTGGATCAAGGGTAAGGTGGGTTTGCCCTCGGCCAGATCATCGCCGATATTCTTGCCCAACTCCGTCGCCGCGCCGCTGTAATCCAGCGCATCGTCCACGAGCTGAAAGGCCGTGCCGAGGTGCAGGCCATAGTCCGCCACCGCCTGTTCGACCGGCCCCGCCTGTCCGTTCAGCACCGCTCCCAGCCGCGCCGCGGCCTCGAACAGTGTCGCCGTTTTATAACGGATGACCTGCAAATAGCGCTCTTCGGTGGTCTCTGGATCGTGGCAATTGAGCAATTGCAGCACTTCACCCTCGGCGATGACGTTGGTCGCATGAGCGAGAATCTCCATCACGCGCAGATTGCCGATCTCGACCATCATTTCAAACGAGCGAGAGTACAGAAAATCACCGACCAGCACGCTGGCTTCGTTCCCCCACACCGTGTTGGCTGTCTCCCGGCCGCGGCGCAGCTCCGAGGCGTCCACCACGTCATCGTGCAGCAAGGTCGCGGTGTGAATGAACTCAATGACGGCCGCCAGGGCCAAGTGCTGCGCCCCTTCATAGCCCAAGGCGCGGGCGCACAGCAGCACCAGTGCGGGACGCAGCCGCTTGCCGCCGCTGTTGATGATGTAGTGGCTGATCTGGTTGATGAGGGTCACGTCCGAGTGCAGGCGCTGCTGGATCAAGCTATCCACGGCGCGCATATCCGTGGCGATCAGAGACTGAATGGGGGCTAAATTCATGAGGTTAGGCGGCGGCGGGGGCTTTGCGCATCCTAGGTGTCCAAGCTGGCCAGTGTCAAGCCGGGTTTGACGTAGCCCTGGCCACAGGTTAGAATTAGCGGTTCAAAACTTGGTATTTGGGAATACAACATGTACGCGGTCATTATAACCGGTGGTAAGCAATATCGTGTGGTCGAAGGCGACACCCTGAAGGTCGAGAAGCTGCCCGCCGAGGCTGGCGCCACGGTGACCTTCGATAAGGTACTGATGGCTGGCGAAGGTACCGATGTCAAGGTCGGCGCCCCGTACCTTGCTGGCGGCACCGTGACCGCCACCGTCACGGCGCATGGCCGTCACGACAAGATCCGCATCATCAAATTCCGCCGCCGCAAGCACCACATGAAGCAGCAGGGTCACCGGCAGTATTACACCGAATTACAGATCACCGGCATCAGCGCCGGTTAAAGAGGCTCAGCAATGGCACATAAAAAAGCAGGCGGCAGTACCCGCAACGGACGCGATTCCCAATCCAAGCGGCTGGGCGTAAAGTGTTTCGGCGGCGAAAGCGTAATAGCGGGCAATATCATCATCCGCCAGAGAGGCACTCCAGTTCATGCCGGCGTTAATGTAGGCCTGGGCAATGACCACACGCTCTACGCCAAAGCCAACGGCAAGGTGCTGTTTCACCGCAAGGGGCCGAAAAACCGCAAGTATGTAAGCGTTGTTGCCGGTTAAGTTCACTTATGTGTAATCCCAAAAAGCCCCGCTCATGCGGGGCTTTTTTTAGGAAAACCAGCGCAATACGGCGGCGGCGGCGAGAGGCGTGGCGGCCAGCCAAAACAGTACCCGCCAGCGGACATGGCGCATGACCTCGTCCCAGGCCGATGATTTTGCGAGATAGTTGAGCGCCAGGAAAAAACCGGTGATGGCGCTCAGGATTTTGATGACCAGCGCGGCAATGGCGATGCCCTTGATGTCGGGAAATTTGCCGTAGAAATAGTAACTGGTTGCGCCAAAACCTGCGCCGCTCAGGACTTGCACCACCCAGCCCAGGGCCATAAGGCGGGCGAGGCGGCGTTGCGAGGAGAGGTCGGAGACCAGCCAGGTGGCGGCGGCGGAACTGCCCACCACCGCCACGGCCCCGAAGTTATGGACTAGCTGAACCCCGCTGTAGGCGAGGTTTTCGAGTAATGCCACTACTCGCCGGTGACTTTGATCGTCTTCTCGAGACCGACCGGGGTATGACCCTTGTCTACCACTTTAAGGGTGATGGTGTTTTCCCCCGTCTTCAGCCCTGACAGGGTATAGCTGCCCTTGAGCGAGCGCACCACGTCTTCCTTGCCGTTGACGGAGATGTGAAAGTGATCGCCGTTGGGGCCGGGATCAATTTCATATTCCACCTTGTTCTCCGCACCTACCTTGAGCTTGGCGCCGTCGGCGGGGGATTTGATGGTGACCGAGCCTCCACCGGCGAAGGCCAGTGAGGACATACCTAACAGCAGGCCCAGCAATGTTCCAGATTTAACCAGTTTCATAAAACCTCCTCAATGATGTTTGTGTTGAGTTTACGTTGCTGAATATCCATGCACAAAACCGGGTCTTTCCGGATTTTAGGCGCGAATAATGTCAATTAGATGAACATCTGACCGAAAAGTTTAACCGCTAACTGGCCGGTTTACTCTGAAAGCCCATAACACTGGCGATTCCCATCAACAGCAGCCCCAGCAGTATCAAGGCCGGTCCAACAATACCGAACGGGCTGCCCAGTATCGCGCCGGCCCAGGGTAACCCCAGCGCCACGGTAAGATATAGCAGGCCGGAATGGAGCAGTGTGCCCAGGATAAATACCCAGCTAATCACTTGCTTGAATAGTGCGGACACCGTCAGAAAACCCAGCACCAGGCCCACCACGATATTCAGCAGGGCCTCCAGATTGCCATGCGCGTGCGGCCCGCCCTTGATGCCCTGTATGGGGGCGTAGCTGTTGAGACGCGCGGACAACGCCAGCAATCCGTTCGCCGTTTGTTTTGCAATTTCGTCGGCGTTCATCGGGGCGAGATTCATCTCGAACTGATTCTCGGCCGACTGTTGCAAGGCGCCCAGTTTTTCCTGTTTAACCGCCTCGGCCTTGTCCACATCACCTAAAAAAGTCACCACCATGTACGGGCCCAGCGCCGCGGTCAGCACCAGGTAGAAAAATCCAAATACGATATTCTTTTTACCGATCATCGCCTTCCTCCTTTGTGGTACGCAGCAGAAAAGTCACCGGGCCGTCGTTGATCAGACTCACCTGCATGTCTGCGCCAAAGCGACCACTCTCTACCTTATCATGAAGACTGCGGGCCTGTTGCAGTAGATAACCGAACATCTGTTCGCCGTGCGCCGGGGCGGCGGCGGGGGTGAAGCTGGGGCGCAGCCCTTTGTGCGTATCGGCCGCAAGCGTAAATTGCGGTACGAGCAGTAAATCACCCTTGATGTCGCGCAGGCTGAGGTTCATTTTTCCGGCGCGGTCCGCGAACACGCGGTAGTCAAGCAGGCGCTGCGTCAGGCGCTCAGCCTGCCGCTCGTCGTCAGGGCGTTCTACTCCGATGAACACCAGCAGTCCTTTACCGATGCGCGCGATGGTCTGCCCTGCTACGTCAACCTGCGCCTGCGTGACGCGTTGCAGCAGCGCGATCATGTGAGGCGTCGCGCCATGTCTTCAACCGCCTGCATCAGGGCGTCGGTGATGCCCTTTTCGCTCGCGGCGTGCCCGGCATTGGGGATGATCTTGAGTTCCGCCTGTGGCCAGGCTTTGTGCAGATCCCAGGCGCTCTCCAACGGACAGACGATATCATAGCGGCCGTGCACGATCACGCCGGGGATGGCGTGCAAACGCTGCGCGTCGCGCAATATCTGATTGGGCGCAAGAAAACTGTCGTGTACAAAATAATGACATTCGATGCGCGCCAGGCTGAGCGCCGTCCTGGGATCGCTGAAGTGATCCACTACGGAACGGTTCTCCAGCAGCGTCAAGGTGCGCCCTTCCCACAATGACCAGGCCTTGGCCGCCGCCATGCGCGCGATTTCGTCCGCTCCGGTCAACACCCGGTAATAGGCATGCAGCAAATCGCCACGTTCTTTTTCGGCAACGGGACGCAGGAAGTCCTGCCAGTAATCGGGAAAGATGCGGTTGGCGCCTTCCTGATAAAACCACTTGATCTCGCGCGGACGGCACAAAAAGATGCCGCGCACTATCAAACCTAACACACGTTCGGGATGTGTCTGTGCATAGACCAGAGCAAGCGTCGAGCCCCACGAACCACCGAACAACACCCAGCGCGCTATGCCCAGGCGCTCACGTATGCGCTCCATATCGGAGACCAGCGCCTGCGTGTTATTCCCGATAAGCTCCGCGTGGGGCGTGGAGCGCCCCGCGCCGCGCTGGTCGAACAAAATGATACGGTAAACATTGGGATCAAAAAACCGCCGGTGATACGGCTCACAACCCGCGCCCGGTCCGCCGTGCACGAATAACACAGGTAACCCTTCTGGGTTGCCGCACTCCTCGACATGCAGCACATGCGGCGGGTCCACCGCCAGGCTGTGCTGCACGTAGGGTTTTATGTCGGGGTAGAGCGTCAACACGTTGCCCGCAAGCTCCTTCTGATCGCGGGTCGGCTATACCTTGCGATACACGTCCCCGCCCTGCGCATTAAATTCCTGCGCCTTCTCCCGCATGCCGGTCTCCAGCGCATCGGCAGTATCTTCGATTCCTTGCTGTGCCGCATAGTCGCGCACGTCCTGGGTGATTTTCATGGAGCAGAAATGCGGGCCGCACATGGAGCAGAAATGGGCGAGCTTGGCGGATTCCTTGGGCAGGGTTTCGTCGTGGAATTCGCGCGCCTTGTCCGGGTCGAGGCCGAGGTTGAACTGGTCTTGCCAGCGGAATTCGAAGCGCGCCTTGGACAGTGCGTTGTCGCGCAGTTGCGCGCCGGGGTGGCCTTTGGCCAAATCTGCGGCGTGCGCGGCGATTTTGTAGGTGATGATACCTTCGCGCACGTCGTTCTTGTCCGGTAGGCCGAGATGCTCCTTGGGCGTGACGTAACACAGCATGGCGCAGCCGTACCAGCCGATCATGGCCGCGCCGATGCCGGAGGTGATGTGATCGTAACCGGGCGCAATGTCGGTGGTGAGCGGCCCCAGGGTGTAAAACGGCGCCTCGTGACAGTGCTTGAGCTGCTCTTCCATGTTGATCTTGATAAGGTGCATGGGCACGTGGCCGGGGCCTTCAATCATGGTTTGCACGTCATGCTTCCAGGCGATTTTGGTCAGCTCGCCGAGCGTTCTTAACTCGGCGAACTGCGCTTCGTCGTTGGCGTCGGCGATGGAACCGGGTCGCAGGCCGTCGCCGAGTGAAAAGCTCACGTCGTAGGCCTTCATGATCTCGCAGATGTCTTCGAAATGCGTGTAGAGGAAATTTTCCTTGTGGTGTGAGAGACACCACTTGGCGAGGATCGCGCCGCCGCGCGACACGATGCCGGTGACGCGCCTAGCGGTGAGCGGTATGTAGGCGAGTCTGACGCCGGCGTGGATGGTGAAATAGTCCACGCCCTGCTCGGCCTGCTCGATGAGTGTGTCGCGGAAAATCTCCCAAGTGAGATCCTCGGCCTTGCCGTCCACCTTTTCCAGGGCCTGATAAATCGGCACGGTGCCTATGGGCACGGGCGAATTTCTTATAATCCACTCGCGCGTCTCGTGGATGTTCTTGCCGGTGGACAAATCCATCACCGTGTCGCCGCCCCAGCGCGTGGACCAGACCATTTTTTCCACTTCTTCTTCGATGCTGGAACTGACTGCGGAATTACCGATGTTGGCGTTGATCTTGACCAGGAAGTTTCTGCCGATAATCATCGGCTCCAGTTCCGGGTGGTTGATATTGGCCGGGATGATGGCGCGTCCGCGCGCCACTTCGTCGCGCACGAATTCCGGCGTGATGCGCTGCGGGATGCTGGCGCCGAATGATTCACCCTGATGCTGAGCGAGGGCTTGCGCGTGCGCCAGCTCCAGACGCTGGTTCTCGCGTAGGGCGATGTATTCCATCTCGGGCGTGACTATGCCCTGACGCGCGTAGTGCATTTGGGAGACATTCATGCCCGGCTTGGCACGGCGCGGTTTGCGGATATGTTCGAAACGCAGGTGGGCGAGCTTGGGGTCGTGTGCGCGCTCGCGTCCGTAACGCGAGCTTATCTCTGGCAGCACGTCGCTATCGTTGCGCTGCTCGATCCACGTCTCGCGCAGCGCGGGTAGGCCGTAGCGCAGGTCAATTAACGTGGCCGGATCGGTATAGGGGCCGGAGGTGTCATACACATACACCGGCGGATTGGGCTCGGCGCCGAAACTCGCGGGCGTGGGTGCGAGCGTCACCTCGCGCATGGGGACGCGGATGTCAGCCCGGCTACCGGCTATGTACACCTTACGGGAATTGGGAAACGGCTGGGTGACGGCTGGGTCGAGCGTAACTGTCTTGCTCAAAAACGTCTCTGGAACTGCGCTCATCTTCCACCTCGACGACATGGGCGCAGGAAAGGGGGTTACGCCGCTTTCCTACGCCGGGATAAACCGGATCAGGTTCAAAGGGTTATCTCAGCCCGCGCCTTGATCGGATTGCGAGGCGGGGCACCCCTAGCTGCACTGCTCACCGTAGCCTATAGTACTTGCATTTGCAATAGCTCGGGCTTGCGTCGCGGCCGCAAAGACCGTACCCTTTTATGTTGCGATTTTTGGATAGGAACAGGTAGCAATAATGAATATGGAACAGGCCCGCTTCAACATGATCGAGCAGCAGATTCGTACCTGGGAGGTGCTCGATCCCGCCGTGCTGGATTTATTGGGCCGCGTCCCGCGCGAGGAGTTCGTCCCGGAGAAATACCGCAAACTGGCCTTTGCAGACTTTAATGTTCCCTTGGGGCACGAGCAGGTCATGATGGCGCCCAAGGTGGAAGGCCGGGTGATTCAGACGCTCGGCATCAAACCGGGCGACACCGTTCTCGAAGTGGGCACCGGCAGCGGTTACCTCACCGCGCTACTCGCCAGCCAGGCCAAGCACGTCTACAGCGTGGACATCGTCCCGGAGTTCACGGCGCAGGCCTGGCAAAAGCTCGCCGCGCAGGGACTCTCCAACGTCACTGTCGAGACAGGAGATGCGGCGCCGGGGTGGGATAGCCATGGCCCTTATGACGTCATCGTCATCACCGGCTCTTTCCCGCTCTATCCCGAACATTATCAGCACAGCCTGCGCACCAACGGACGGATGTTTGTGATAGCGGGTTGTGCCCACTCAATGGAAGCCCTGCTCGTCACCCGGGTAGGTGAGGCGGATTGGATGCGTGAAAGTCTATTCGAGACCGACATCCCTGCGTTGATTAACGCGCCGCAGCCTCAGCCGTTTGTGTTTTGAAAGGTGAGATATAGCCGCACACGCTGAAACAAATCTTTCATAAACCCCAGCGATACTATGGATGTATCGCCATATTTCAAACACGGCCGGTCCCGGGCAACGTCTGAGTAACCCAGAGATTTCCGTAGCAACCCTGCCAAACGAGTGTTTCATGGATAAAAAAATAATCAACGCGATGGTGGTCGGCGTGCTCAGCCTGGCCATCCTGGCCATCGGCGCCTGCACCGATGAGGGGGCACAAAAGGGTGCTACGCAGGGCAAGGACGCCAAACCGCAAGGCCCTATGGCGATGCCGGTCGAGGCGGTAACGGTCGAGACCGGCGCCGTCACGCGCGACATCTCGGCCGTAGGATCGCTGCGCGCCAACGAATCGGTGATCATCCGCTCGGAACTCGCGGGACGGATTCAGACAATTCACTTTTCCGAAGGCGAGAGCATAACCCAAGGCGCCGAATTGATAACGCTGGACGCAACCGAATTCCGGGCGCAACTCGCCGAGACCACCGCCACGGTAAAACTCAATGAGCTGAATTTCCGGCGCGCGCAGGAATTGCAGGCCAAAAATCTGCTGAGCCGCCAGAGTTACGATGAATCACAGGCGAAGCTGGCGGAGTCGCGCGCGCAGCAAAATATCGAAGAGGCGCGCCTCGCCAAGACCAAACTATTCACCCCGTTCGCAGGAGTGTTGGGGTTGCGGCAGGTGAGTCCCGGCGATTACATCAAAGAGGGCCAGGATATCGTCAATCTCGAAGACATTTCTGCATTGAAGCTGGATGTGCGTGTCCCGGAGACGTACCTCGCCGAGATCAAGCTCAATCAAGAGGTCAATTTGGAAGTAGATGCCTATCCCGGCAGGGCATTCAACGGCAAGGTCTACGCCATAGACCCGCGTATTGACGCGCAGACCCGCACCGTGTTGCTGCGCGCCCATATCCCCAATGACGAACTGCTGTTACGTCCCGGCATGTTCGCGCGTGTAAACCTGGTGCTCGAGCAGCGCTCTGCGGCGCTGCTAATCCCCGAACAGGCGCTGACGCCCAAGGGCGAGGAACAATTCGTGTATCGTGTCGTTGCAGGCAAGGCTTTGCACAGCAAGGTCAAGACCGGTCAGCGCCGCAACGGCAAGGTAGAAATTTTGGAGGGCCTCAGCTCCGGCGATACCGTTGTCACCGCCGGGCAAACCAAACTCCGCGACGGCGCGCCGGTAATGGTAGTGAGCCCGCCCCGAGGCTGATTGCATGGTGCTCTCCGATCTTTCCATCCGCCGTCCGGTGCTCGCCACCGTGATGAGCCTGATGCTGATTCTGATAGGCATCATTTCCTACCAGCGCCTCTCGGTGCGCGAATATCCGAATATTGACGCGCCGGTGGTGTCGGTGCGCACCGTATACACCGGCGCGAGCGCGGAGATTATCGAGAGCCAGGTGACGCGCCCGCTGGAAGATTCGCTGGCGGGCATCGAGGGCATCAAGACCATAAAATCGGTAAGCCGTGAAGAAGTGAGCCAGATCACCGTGGAGTTTATACTCGCGCGCGATCCGGATAACGCCGCCAGCGACGTGCGTGATCGTGTATCGCGGGTGCGCGGGCGGTTGCCGGATGACGTGGACGAACCGGTGATCGCCAAGGTGGAGGCCGACGCTCAGGCTATCATGTGGCTGGCCTTTTCCAGCGACCACCACACGCCGCTGGAGATCACCGATTACGCCGACCGGGTGGTGCAGGATCGTTTACAAACTTTGCCCGGCGTAGCGAGCGTTATCATCGGTGGCGAACGGCGATATGCAATACGCATCTGGCTGGACCGCGACCGCCTTGCGGCCTATCAGTTGACGGTGCAGGACGTGGAAGACGCATTACGCAATCAAAATCTCGAAGTCCCTTCCGGGCGCATCGAGAGCAAGAATCGGGAATTCACCGTGCTCACGCAAACCGACTTGCAGACGCCGGAGCAATTCAACCGTCTCATCATCCGCGAGGTGAACGGGTATCCGATACGCCTCTCCGATGTCGGACTGGCCGAGATTGACGCCGCCGACGAACGTAACGCGGTGCGCG
>CAYUAZ010000073.1:0-9645 GCA_964442865.1 uncultured Gammaproteobacteria bacterium | reverse complement strand
CAGGACGCCGCCAAGGATATATTCCAAAACAGCGACGCGCTGTTCAAGGATACCACTGACCTGGTGAGCACCTATGCCGGTCTGGAGGGCAACCGCACGATTTCGTCCACCACCGGTTATATCCTCGGCGCGATCGCGCTGTTGTTACTCGTCACCTTGGGCTACAAGTTGCGCCGCGACGCACTGGCCCGCTTGGGGGTCAGCGCCGATGAAATTCGCCGCAACCAGACCGCCATCTTGCGGCTACTGGATGAGATGGCCAACCTCGCCGACGGTGATTTGACCGCCCGCGCCACCGTGTCGGAAGACATCACCGGCGCCATCGCGGACGCCGTCAATTACGCCATTGACGCCTTGCGCACCCTGGTGGTCAACATCAACGAAATCACCGTGCACGTTTCTTCGGCCGCCCAGGAGACCCAGGCCACGGCCATCCATCTGGCGCAGGCCAGCGACCACCAGGCCCAGCAGATCACCGACACCAGCGCGGCGATCAATGAAATGGCGGTCTCGATCGAAGAGGTCTCGGCCAATGCTGCGGAGTCCGCCGCAGTGGCGCAAAACTCGGTGGCGATCGCCACCAAGGGCGCCACGGCGGTGCAGAACACCATCCAGGGCATGGACGGTATCCGCGAACAGATACAAGAGACCTCCAAGCGCATCAAGCGTCTCGGCGAAAGCTCACAGGAGATCGGTGATATCGTCGAGTTGATTAACGACATCGCCGATCAAACCAACATTCTCGCCTTGAATGCGGCCATCCAGGCGGCCATGGCGGGCGAGGCGGGCCGCGGCTTCGCGGTGGTCGCCGACGAGGTGCAGCGCCTCGCCGAGCGTTCCAGTAACGCCACCAAGCAGATTGACGCGCTGGTTAAAACCATTCAAACCGACACCAACGAGGCGATCATCTCGATGGAGCAAAGCACCTCGGGCGTGGTGAATGGCGCCAAGCTGGCGCAGGATGCGGGCGCGGCGCTGAAAGAGATTGAAAGCGTTTCCAGCAAACTCGCCGGACTGATTCAAAGCATCTCGCACATCGCGCGCCAGCAGGCCTTCGGGGCGACTTCGATCTCGAACACCATGAACGAGATCCGCGAGGTCACGACCCAGACTTCGGTGGGTTCCAACGAGACGGCGGCATCCATTGGTAACCTGGCCGATCTCGCCAACGATCTGCGCAAGTCGGTCGCGGGTTTCAAATTGCCAAGTTAAGCCAGCGTTACCGGTGAGCGAGTGAACCCATTTGAATTTCGCACTGCGCGATCTAAAATCGCGCAGGCGACCAAAGGGAAGATCTGCGCCTCTCCCCTTTGGAAACCCCATCGCCTTGTGCCCGCCGTAGGCTGCGGGTGATGAATGAATGTACCTGATGATTGTGACCAGCCATGACCCTGCCAAAGATGGACGACAAGCAGTTTTACCAATGGGCGGAACTGCTGGAGCAGCGCACTGGGACCAGTTTACCCATAGAGCGTAAGTCGTTTCTGGTTACCAGCGTCGGCTTGCGCATGCGTGAAATAGGCTGCCCGGATTATCAGAGTTACTACGATCTGATCGTGTCGGCGCCGGGGCGGGTGGTGGAGTGGGCGACCCTGGTGGACAGACTCACCGTTCACGAGACGCGCTTTTTCCGGCATCCCGAGTCGCTGCGCCTGATCCGGGAGCGCTGTCTGCCGCGTTCGGCGGACGGTGTGGACAGGCTGTCCGTGAATGCCTGGAGCATGGGCTGCTCCACCGGCGAGGAGGCCTATTCGCTGGCCATCGTCATAGATCAACATCTCGCCTCCCTGGGTGTACCGTACTATCTCAGCGTCACCGCTACCGACATCAGCCGTTCGGCCCTGACCGCTGCTCGCCACGGTGTCTATAACCGCCGCAAGTTAATCGGCATGGACCCTACTATTATGCAGCGCTACTTCGTTCCCATGGAACAGGAGCAATATCAGGTGAGCGAGGCCCTGCGCCAACGGGTCTGTTTTAGTCAGATGAACATTGTGGAAGATAAGCATGCCGCCCTCGGCGAGATGGATATTATCTATTGCCAGAATGTGCTGATTTATTTTAATCGTTCGCGCCGGCTGGATATTCTCAATACCCTGATGAAATATCTGCGCCCCGGCGGGGTGCTGGTACTCGGCCCCGGCGAGGTCACGGATTGGTCCAATCCGCGCGTGGAGCGGCTCACGTTTGAAAACACCCTTGCCTACCGGCGTCTCCCGGCGTCAAACGGGCAGGCCTCCTGCGCGGCCACCGATGGGCTCTCCAAGGAGTGTGTCCGATGAATCCCGCCACGCTCATTGATTACGGCACCCTGAAATGGGTCAAGGGCGAGATTGATCAGAGCCTTGGCGAGGCGCGCCACGCCCTGGAGGCCTTCGTGGTTAATCCGCACGATAACGCGCAGATGCGTTTTTGCGTGACCCATCTGCACCAGGTACACGGCACTTTGCAGATGATCGAGCTGTACGGTGCGGCTATGCTCGCCGAAGAGATGGAACACCTCGCCGAGGCCCTGGCCAGGGAAGAAATTCAGCAGCGCGACGACGCCTATGAAGTCCTGATGCGCGCCATTCTGCAACTGCCCAATTATCTGGAGCGGCTGCAGAGCGGTCATCAGCACGACACACCGCTGGTGTTGCTGCCGTTGTTGAACGATCTGCGCGCGGCGCGTGGTCAGAATTTGCTCTCGCAGGGCGCGTTGTTCGCCCCCGACCTCAATGTCGCACCGCCCGCACGCCCGGTTCTGGAGCTGATTGCCCAGGGTCAGCCGGATATCCGCGCGGTGGCGCGGCGGTGGCGCAGCGCCTATCAGCGCAGCCTGGTGAACTGGTACCGCACGCCGTCCGCCATGCAGCATCTCAAGGAATTGAATAAGGTCATCCAGCGCCTGGATGAGGCGTCCAGTCAGGGCGCGGTAGTGCAACTGTGGTGGGTGACCCACGGCCTGATCGAGGCGGTGCTGGAAAATGGTCTGGAAGCCAGTGTCTCCGTGAAGCTCCTGCTGGGACAGGTGGATCGTCAGATCAAGCGCCTGATTGACGGCGGTGAAGAGGAACTGATCGCCCATCCGCCGCGCGAACTGCTGAAGAACATGCTCTATTATGTAGCTCAAGCCACCTCCGCCGGTGCGCGGGTGCTCGGCTTGAAGCACGCCTTCGACCTCGACGCCTTGCTGCCTAAGGAAGGCGAAATCGAGCAGGTCCGCGCCAGCCTGGCCGGTCCCAATCTCGAACTGTTGCACACCGTCTCGGCGGTGATCCGCGAGGATTTGTCCCGCGTCAAGGATAGTCTGGATATCTTTGTACGCAGCGAGCTGCCCGTCAACAGCGAGTTGCAGTCGCTGGAAGAGCCGCTGCGGCAGATCGCCGACACCGTCGGTATGCTGGGTCTGGGGCTCGCCCGCAAACGGATTCTCGATCAGGTCAACCTGCTCAAGGACATGGCGCAAGGCGATGCCCCCGTTGATGAGGCGTCGTTGATGGGGATGGCCAGCGCCTTACTCTATGTAGAGTCTGCTCTCGATACCTTAGGTAAAGAAAAATCCTATGCGGCGGGCGACCCGTCCGCCATGCAAGACGCCGCCAGTCTGGTGCGGGCCGACAGCGAAGATTTGCTCACCGGTGCGGAATACCGGCAACTGTTCTCGACGGTCGTCAAGGAGATCAAAGCCGACCTGTCGCGGGTGAAGGAGTCCATCACGGCGTTTATCGTGACGCCCATGCGGCATCACCTGCTGGTGCAGGTACCGACCTTGCTCGATCAGGTCATCGGCGCCCTGCAGGTATTGTCCGAGATTCGCACCGCCGAGATCCTGTCCGATTGCAAGCAACGTATCGTCGAGGATCTGATTGAGCGCAAGCTCATCCCCTCGCAGCACCAGTTGGATAAGCTGGCGGATGTGGTCAGCAGCGTCGAGTACTATCTGGAGGCGCTGGATGAAGGGCGCAGCGACCGCGAGGCCATTCTCAATATGGCCCAGCAGAGTGTGCGCCAGCTTAGCTTCACCGACAGCGGCGAGCTCTCGCCCGTAATCGAGGCATTGACACCCGGCGACCGGTTTGCAGAGGAGCGCGAGTTAGTCGCGGATGAAGACTACGTGCCCGTACCGGAGTCCCAACAGATCATCGAGTTGGCCCCGGCAGCCGAGGCCAGCCCCGAGCGTGAGGCGGCCGCTCCCGGCGTCCCGCCGCATGTCTCGGAACAGGCCGAGGCGGCCCCCCCACCAGCATCCGCCACCCCCGCCGGACGCCCTGCGGATATAGACGACGAGATCGTCGAGATCTTTCTTGAGGAGGCGGGGGAGGAGATGGATAACCTCGCCACGCATTTCCCCGTCTGGCAGCAGAATCCCGAGAATCACGAGGCCTTGACCGTCATTCGGCGTTCGTTCCATACCTTGAAGGGCAGTGGGCGGATGGTCGGCGCTACCAGCATCGGTGAGTTCGCGTGGGCTTTCGAGAACATGCTCAACCGGGTGATAGACAACACCGTGCCCGCTCATCAGGGCATCACTGATCTGATCGAGCGGGCGCTGGCGGCATTGCCGCAGCTCGTCGAGCATTTCAAGGGAGGCGCCCCACCCGTCCTGGACACGCAGGCGCTGATGGATCAGGCTAAGGCGATGAGCCAGCCCGGTGTCTTCGCCGCGCCGCAGCCGGGAGAGACACCTGCCGCCAGTGTCACGGGAGGCGTGATGCCGGGAGCGGCCTTGAGCCAGGAGGCGGTCGTCCCGGTGAGCGAGCTGCCGGCGGCCAATGAGACGTTGCTTGCCGACCTCTCCCCAGCGCCCGACGCGTCGCTGAGCTTTGTAGAGTATCCATCCACGGCCACGCAGGAGCTTATGCCCAGATCAGGGCACGAAGTAGAGCCGCAGATGGATACCTTGCTGCTCGAAATTTTCAGTAAAGAGGCGGCCGGACACCTCGACAAGATTCAGATGTTCATAGAACAGTGCAACGCACGGGGATCAGAGTGTCGCGTCACCGATGCGTTGAGCCGGACCGTACATACCCTGCATGGCAGCGCCAGCATGGCGGGGGTGCCCGACATTGCCGCACCGGCGGGCCTGATGGAAAAATATGTCAAATCGTTGAGCGCGAATCAAACCATCATCACACCAGCCATTATTGGCCTGTTACAACAGGTTATTACCTTTACTAAAGAAACCATTGCGGCGCTAAAAGATCCCACGCTTTCCTGGCCGAGCAACACGGGGTTGATGGCCGATATTTCGGCCTTGTATGAGGTCGAGCTGGCGCATCAGTTAAGAGCCATCGAACAAGAAGGGCCTGCGGCGGCGGAAATGAATCGGTTCAGCGAGCCCGCTGCGACCGAACAGGACAGTGAAGTTGTCGCGGTGTTTCTCGAAGAGGGGAAGGAGATCCTGGAGGCCTGCGAGCTCACTCTGCAACAATGGAGCGCCGACCCGTCCAATAAAGATTTAATGGAGGAGTTACAGCGGCAATTGCACACCTTGAAGGGTGGTGCGCGCATGGCGGCGATCACCCCGATGGGTGATCTCAGCCATAGCTTGGAGTCTCTCATCACGGCAATCGTTGACGGTCACCTGCCCGTCGCACCGCAACTGCCGGCGCTCATGCAACAGACCCAGGATCGGCTGTTGCAGATGCTCGATCTCGCTGCCGCCAACCGGCCGATCCCGTCGGCGCCCGAGTTGATCGCCCGCATCCAAGGGCTGATTGACGGACAGCCCGTAGAGCAGCCGCAGGCTGCCCCCGCGCCGGTGAAGGCGCCCAAACTCGAACCTATGGCAGAGCCGCCTGGTGAGCTTGCCACAGCGCCGACCGCAGCGATCGAGGAACAGGAGCAATTCGAACCTACCGAGGATGAGCATCGCCAGCTCTCGCGCATTCAGCATGAGCAGATCAGGGTGCGCGCCGAACTGCTCGACAACATGGTGAATTTCGCGGGCGAGATCAGTATCTCGCGCTCGCGTCTGGAACAGCAGATCGGTTCATTCAAGTACAACCTGTCGGAAATGGATCAGGTGGTGGCGCGGTTGCGCGCACAACTCCGCAAGCTGGAGATCGAAACCGAGGCGCAAATCCTGTTCCGCTACGCCGAGGCGGAACGTCAGGACGAAGAATTCGACCCGCTAGAGTTCGACCGTTTTTCCTCCATACAGCAACTGTCGCGCAGCTTGATCGAAGGCGTCAACGATCTTGAAAACGTGGAGGGTCAGCTCCAGAATCTGACGCGCGAATCGGAAACCCTGTTGTTGCAGCAATCCCGCATCAATACCGATCTGCAACAGGGCTTGATGAGCACCCGCATGGTGCAATTCGCCGTGGTGTTGCCGCGCCTGCGGCGCATCGTCCGGCAAGTCGCGCACGACCTGGGTAAACAGGTGGAGTTGCGCGTGTTTGGCGCCGAGGTCGAGACCGACAGAACCGTGCTGGACAGGATTGTGCCCAGCCTGGAACACCTGCTGCGCAATGCGGTTGGCCACGGTATTGAACCGGCCAAGGCGCGAAGCAAAGCCGACAAGCCTGAGATTGGCACGATCACCTTGCGCGTGGAGCGGCAAGGTACGGATATAGTGATACGAATCGCCGACGACGGCGCCGGTCTCGACGTCGCCGCCATCCGCAAAAAGGCGCAGGAACGCAGCCTGCTGAGCAAGAGCGCCGATATGACGGACAACGAGGTGATCCAGTTTATTCTGGAGCCTGGGTTCAGCACCGCCTCGGAGGTCACCCAGATTTCCGGCCGTGGCGTGGGCATGGACGTGGTGAACAGCGAAGTGAAGCAACTGGGCGGGACGCTCGATATCGGCTTCAAGCCGGGCCAGGGCACCACCTTCACGCTGCGCCTGCCGCTCTCGCTGTCGGTGAACCAGGCATTGCTGGTGCATGTCGGCGAGGACGTGTACGCCATCCCGCTCACCAGCATCGAGCGCATTACCCGCGTCACGCACGAAGAGCTGGAAGAGTTTCACGCCCAGCCGGGTGCGACCTACACGATGGAAGGGCGAGGATATACCTTCATGCACCTGGGCACGCTGCTGGGTACCGCTCACCCCTATCTGCCCGGCCCGCGCAGAAAGTTACCCATGTTGATGATGCGCGCGGGCGATCACTATGTGACGTTGCAAGTCGAGGCCATCATGGGCAGCCGCGAGATCGTGGTGAAATCGGTCGGCCCGCAGATCAGTACGGTGCGCGGCATCACCGGCGCTACCATACTCGGCGACGGTCGCGTGGTGTTGATTCTGGATATTCCCGCCCTGGTGCGCCTTGGCATGATGCGCACCACCGAGCAAGCTGCTGTGGAGCCGGCGTTGCCCGCATCCACCGGCATCATGACGGTGATGGTGGTGGATGATTCCATCACCGTGCGTAAGGTCACCACCCGGCTGCTGGAGCGCCATAATATCCAGGTGCTGACGGCCAAAGACGGCGTGGATGCGGTCGCCTTGCTGCAGGAGCACATCCCCGATGTCATGTTGCTGGACATCGAGATGCCGCGCATGGATGGCTATGAACTCGCCACCCTGATGCGCAATGAGCCGCGGCTCAAGCACATCCCCATCATCATGATTACCTCTCGCACCGGGGAGAAGCACCGTGAGCGCGCCATGCAGATCGGCGTGAACAGCTACATGGGCAAGCCTTACCAGGAAAGCGAGTTGATGAAGAACATTGACGGCCTGGTCGGTGGCCGGATCGCCACACTGCATTAGCCATGAGCGGCGCCTCTGGAAAAAAGCTGTGCGTCGCCATCGCCTCTGCTCAGGAACGCCAGCGCACCAACCTGCAATCCCTGGTGGAAAAGGGCGGCTTGGAGGTGGTGATTAACGAACCCCCTTGCGAAGAGTTTCTGAGCAAGCTCGGACGGACGGGCGCAGACGTGTTGCTGCTGGACCTGGATGACGAGGCCGACGCGGTCGCGCCCGGCGTCCCCGGATCGAGTCCGGGGCAGGCTCTGCCTCCCGCGACACTAATAGGACCCTTCGCTAGCGCTCTTCCCTGTATGTCGGAGCAAGAATTTCTCGACCAGTTGCTGGAGCGGTTTGATCTCCCGATGCTGTTTAACGACAGCGCCTCCACTCACATTATCGCCGCCTCTCACGGCGACTGGGGCCGCAGACTCGCTCAGAAGCTGGTGGCATTAGTCATACATCATCGGCAAGCCAAGGTAATTAGAGACGAGGCTGCCACGGCAGTGCCTGAAGAGCAACCGCTATCCACCCCGGAACCGGTACAGATCACCCCCGCATCGGAGCCGACCAAGCCATCCGTGCCGAAGATGCCGGTGTCAAACCCGGAAGCTCTGCGGGTATGGGTGCTGGGCGCCTCAATCGGCGGTCCGCAGGCGGTAAAAAGCTTTTTGAACGCCATCCCGGTAGAACTACCCATTGCATTTGTGCTGGCGCAACATATCGGCACCGGGTTTGCCACGCTGTTGGCGCAGCAGCTTGATTCCACTGCCGCATTTCAAGTGCTACCTGCTCAACCGGGCCACATCCTGCGCCATCATCAAGTGGTCCTGGCGCCGGTCGAAGAGAATCTAGTCATAGGCGCCAATGGTGAGCTTGCAATCGTCCCCTTCTCCCAGGATGACCGGCTGTATCGGCCTTCCATTGACGCCATCATGACCAATGTCGCGCAAAGCTTCGGTCGTTATGCCGGGGCCGTCATCTTCAGCGGTATGGGTAATGACGGGTTGCGGGGGGCGCAGAGTATTGTCGAGCACGGCGGTGTGGTGTGGGCGCAGGATGCGGAAAGCTGCCTGATCTCCAGCATGCCCGATCACGCGCGCAAGGCCGGACTGGTGAGTTTTAGCGGGACGCCCGAGGCGTTGGCGAAGAGATTGGTTGAGCAACTGAGCCATGTGGATCAGCCTAATGTGTTCTATCTACCCAGGGCGAGAGAACTTTAAAAGCCGCACAGCTACGGAAAAAGCATGAACTACCCAATGAAAATACAATACCCCATGGTAAATCCAAGGGGTATTTTCCTGTTTAATTTCGCTACGCGCGGAGTAAATCCGCGCTTGCGACCAAAGGGCAGAACTGCGCCTCTCCCCGAACCCTCACCCCTCCCTCTCCCAAAGGGAGAGGGGGCGATTGCTCCTTCTCCACAAAGTGGAGAAGGTTGGGATGAGGTGGGATACCCCATTGCGTTGTTCCCGCAGCAAGCTGCGGTGTATGGATTAATAAAAACTGATTTTACGGGAGTGCTGCGTCATGGCTGAGACACGTATTTCGATACGCAGTCAGATCATTCCGATCAGCGGCGGGCACTTGGTGTTGCCGAATACAGCCGTCGCCGAGGTCATCAACTACTCCGAACCGGCGCCCGTCGCCGAGGGGCCGGAGTGGTTGCTTGGCCTGCTGAGCTGGCGTGACAGAGATGTCCCGCTGCTTTCGTTCGAGGTGCTGAGCGGGCAACCCAAGCCATCTCTTCCAGTGCGCGCCAAGATCGTGGTGCTCAATGCGTTAGGGGGAAATCCCGACCTCAATTTTTTCGCCGTGCTGGTACAGGATATCCCGCGGCTCGCAAGCATTAACGAAAGCAGGATCGCGGCGATGGACTATACGCCTGAGGTCGACTCGGTCATAGCGACCCGCGTAGTGGTGGAACGCGAAATGTCGGTCATACCGGGTCCCTACACCATGTCAAC